>JBKPPE010000433.1:0-7104 GCA_046733375.1 Acidobacteriota bacterium
CCCGTGCCGACGTTCAGCATCATGGCAACGCCTGCGTCGCGCGCGCGTGCGATGACCTCTTCCCGATCGTTGTCGTATTCGGAACCGTCGATGTGGCAATGCGAATCAACAAACATCGGTTATCGGCAGGGTGGGGCTGTGTATGGTTTATCAATCATCAGCTTGAGAGGCACTGAATAGAGCGGCTGCGACCATAACAATCCTTCCCGCTGCCATTGCTGTCTGAGCTTCTCGGCCAGTTTTGACGACTGATACCAGGTCGAAACAATCAATTGCAGAATGTGCGGACCCGGTCTCACCGTAGTGTCGCTGGGCGCGGCGGAATCGTCAGCAACTCCGACGCCGGTCATCAATTCACGCTCGAATGAAGCACCGGGAACGAGCTTCACGAATACATGGCCCGGCGAACGGGAGTCGATCCGCTCTAACTCTTCGTCGAAGTAACGCATGTTTAGCAACAGAACTTCCGCCGCGCCATTGTCATCACTTCGAAGTTTCGTCTGAAAGAAGAGGTCGTGGCCGTTGTAAACGATTAATCGTTGAGAGCTGACGTTCTTATAACGGAGTTTCAACTGCAACTGAAGCGAGATCTTTTTGCCGGCGGAACAATATGATTGCTTAATGATCTGCGTAGTCAACTCAAGTTGCTTTTGGGTTTGCGCGGAAACAGGAACGTTCGCACAACTAACAACGAAGATCGCAACGAGAGATAAGAGTCCTTTACACAAACGAATAGTCGTCGCGTTCATTTCAGGCGTGCGCCATTCGGAACGTCTTCCGCAAAAGTTGCAATGACCGGTTTGCCTTCGTCGCCGACGGAAGCGGCGAGTAGCATTCCTTGTGACTCATAGCCCCGCAGTTTTCGAGGTTTAAGATTCGCGACCACAACGATCTTGCGGCCTATGAGTTTCTCCGGCTCGTAGTACTGCGCGATGCCCGCGAGAATCTGCCGTGGCTTCTCTTCCCCGATGTCCACGGTTATCAACAAGAGCTTATCGGCCTTCGGAATGCGTTCTGCCGTTTTCACTTCGCCGACGCGCAAGTCGATCTTCGCAAAGTCAGTGATGTCGATGTAAGCGACACCGGGAACCGCGTCGGCCTCGGTTAGATGACTTCCAGAGTGTGGCGACTGGGCGGACGTGGAACCAATTGCGTTCTCACCGGCCGCCTGCTGTTTGCCATCTGGCTCCTGCTTTTCTGACTTCTGACTTGCGACTCCTGACTCCTGTCCTTTGATTTCTTCCATCGTTTTTGCCTTATCGATTCTCGGGAATAACGGCTTCACTTCGCCGATCGCTTGACCCGCGTTTAGACCGGCCCACGTCAACTCACGCGGATCCGCCCTCCCGACATCTTCATCCATGCCGAGCTGTTGATAAATCTCTCGCGCCGCGTTCGGCATCACCGGATACAAAAGCACGCACAGCCAGCGCAGCGATTCTGCCGCGCGATAGAGCACGGCATTCAGCGTCTCGCGCTGTTTCGGATCCTTTGCCAGGTCCCACGGCTTTGCCTCGGAAATCATCTTGTCCGCGCGCGCGACGATGCCCCAAGCATCTTCCAGCGCGCGGCTGAACGAGAACTCTTCGAAGTCGCGCAGAAATTCATCGCGCGCGTGCGCGACAAAATGCTGCATCGCCATCTCGTCTTCGACACCCGCTCGTTTCGCCGCGAGCCGCGACTCGTCCGAGATTGCTGACGGGGGAATGCGACCTTCGCAATATCGATGAATCATGGTGAGCGTTCGGCTGGAGAGATTGCCGAGGCCGCTCGCGAGATCGCTGTTCGTACGATCGATCAAATTCTCATAGCCGAAACGCCCGTCCTGACCGAAGACCATCTCGCGCAAACAGAAATACCGAATAGCGTCGATCGAAAAGTACTTATGCAGGACATCAAGCTCGACCGTGTTGCCGAGCGTCTTCGACATTTTCCTTCCCATTGGATCGACCCACATGCCATGCGCATAGACTCCGCTTGGCTGCTGAATACCTCCCGCCATCAGGAATGCCGGCCAGTAAACAGCGTGCTGGCGCAAAATGTCCTTGCCCACCAGGTGCAGTGCCGGCCAGAATTTTTCGAACCCAATTTTTCTTTCCTGTTGTTCGTTGCCAAATCCAATCGCGGTTATGTAGTTCGTAAGGGCGTCGAACCAGACGTACATCGTGTGATCTGGGTCGTCAGGCACCGGAATGCCCCAACTGACCGAAGTCTTCAGACGACTGACGGAAAGATCCTGAAGTCCACCGGCGACGAAACTCTTCACTTCATTGCGCCGCGCTTCGGGACGCACGAAGTCAGGGCGCTCATAAAGGTTCAGCAATGCCTCGTCATAGTCCGAAAGACGAAAGAAGTAGCTCTCCTCCGAAACGCGATCCAGCTTGATTTCGTGAATCAAACACGTCGGCGGCTCGCCGGGCACTGAGGGAGCCGCGTATTCGTCTTCAGTTTTGTAACTCGCGCATGCCGCACAGAACCAACCTTCGTAGTGGCCTTTGTAAAGCGCATCGTTGCCTTTTGGCGTCTTCGCGTTGGCCACGCGCCGCCACAATTCGCTCACGCCTTCGTAGTGAAACGCGTTAGTCGTACGCATGAAGATGTCATAGCCACCATGCGCCGTGTCCAGCCCAAATGCCGCCGTCATTTTTGTGTAATAACTAACGACGTAATCCGCTTGTTCCTTCGGTGTCCGATTGTTTCGTTGCGCCGCGCGTTCGATGTTGATGCCGTGTTCGTCTGTGCCGGTGAGAAAGAAAGTGTCAATGCCCTGCTGTCGCTTCGAGCGCGCAATCGTGTCCGCCACCAGCATCGTGTAGAGATGGCCGAGATGCGGCAGGCTGTTGGCGTAGTAGATGGGGGTCGTTACGTAAAAAGTCATCTAGTAAATCGTAAATCTAGTAAATCGTGAATCGTAAATCGTAAATAGATCAACGACTCGAGTAGCGAATCGTAAATCGGGAAAAGTTCAACGACCCCGCCGTTGAACGCGTTGAGCCAGCCCGGTTAGCATTCGGCCAAATTCGTTCAGCGCAGAGAGTAAGGTTCCAAAGCTTATTCGTAAATCGTGGACCGTAACTCGGAGATAGATCAGCGAATGCGCTTCTGAACATACTGAGACAAGCCAGTAAGCATCCGTCCGATCTCATCCAACGATGATGTCAAAGCTCTGAAACTCTCATCAGACAAATAACGAAGCCGATGTGCAATCAGCAGTTCGGTTGCAACCTCACTGGCTGACCCTTGGGAATTAGAAAGGAAATAACTGAACTCCTTCGGCGTTTTGCGTCCGGCACCCTCGGCAATGTTCGCGGCAATTGAAACCGCAGCTCTACGCAGTTGCGAAGTTAAACCAAACTTCTCGTCCTTGGGAAATCGCTCCGTGGCTTGATATACCCTAACCACAAAATCAATTGACTTCTTCCAAACATCAAGCTTTTCGTGAGGTCGCATAATCGCACTCCAGAATGTGGGATGATAAAGCCGGAATCTATTTACGATTTACGATTCACGATTTACTGCTTTCGCGCGATTTACGGCTTTCTTGCGAACTCGTCGTTCGCATTGAATTTCGGCATCGTCGACAGGTTCGCAACGCGCTTGCCAATCTCCAACGCGAAGTCAGTCTCCTGAATCATCCCCTGAAAATTCCAATCATCGCGATATTCGTCGGAAGGCTGGTGATAATGGGCCAGGTTGTATTCCTGAAACTTCTTTTCGCCCCACTCTTTATCGTGACCGATGTAATCGCTACCTTCCTTGAGACTGATCGAAGGCACGCCGACTTTCGCGAACGGAAAATGATCCGAGCGATAGAACGAGCCTTGTTCCGGGCGTGGGTCCGGTGAAATCCGCAAGCCACGTTCGCGCGCAATTTGATCGACCACGGCTTTCAATGTCGAACGCTCGGCGCCCAGCGGCACAAAATCAGCCGTCGGCCCGAGAATGTTCATTGAATCGAGGTTGATGTCGGCCGCGGTCTTTGCCAGCGGCACCACCGGATGCAGCGTGTACCACTCCGATCCAATCAGGCCCTGCTCTTCTGCGGTGGTAATTACAAACAGAAAAGACCGCTTTGGTCTTTGCGCCTGAGGCAAACTCGATAAGACGCGCGCGATTTCCAGAACCGAAGCGACGCCGGTTGCGTTGTCCAGCGCTCCGTTATAAATCGTGTCGCCGCTCTTATCAGGCGCGCCAATGCCGAAATGGTCCCAATGCGCCGTGAAGACCACATACTCATCACGCAATTTCGGATCGCTGCCGGGAAGAAGGGCGACGACGTTCGGCGCTTCGACGCGCTTCACTTCGCTGTTTAGATCGAGCGAAGCCGTCAGATTCATCTTCACCGGTCTGAAGTCCCGGGTAGCGGCCTGCTTGCGTAGCTCATCCAGATTTAAGCCGGCGAGCGAAAACATTCGATGGGCAGCATCGTCGGTCATCCACGAACGAAACTTCAGAAACGGAGTTTTATCCCCGGTTTGCCGCGCAATGTCGAAACGCCAGGAGCCGTTTGACGTGCGGACGACGCTCCAGGGATAACCTGCGGATTCAGTTGTATGAATGAGAATTACACCGGCCGCGCCGCGTCGCGCGCCTTCCTCATATTTGTAGGTCCATCGGCCGTAGTATGTCAGGCGGCGACCGCCAAAGAGGTCAGGTTCCTCCGCCGTCGCGGGCGGATCGTTGACCAGCATCACGAGAATCTTGCCGCGATAATCTTCGGCAGGAAGTTTGTAGTCGTGCCACTTTTGTTCCGACGCATCGATGCCATAACCGACAAATAGTAGATCAGCGTTTACGTCCGCGTGCTCAGACTGAGCGCCGGTAAATGCCACAAAATCATCGGCGAACTTGAAAGCATCGCTTCCCTTTGCGCCGGTGATTCGCAATTCAGTTTTCGGATCAGCTTTAACCCCTACAAGCGACGCCGGCTGCCAGAAGCTTCCTTTGGCGCCCGCGCCTTTCAAGCCCATCGCTTCAAACTGTTCGGCAATGTAAAGCGCCGCCAGTTCGCCGCCGCGCGCGCCCGTGCCGCGACCTTCCAGACGATCGTCGGAGAGAAACTTGATGTGTGCACGCAAACGGTCTTCGTTAATCTGACTCTGAACTTTCGGAGAACGCGAAGGACGCTGCGCGATTGCCGTCGCTGTCACCAAAATCGTCAGGCCGATTAACGCAATCTTGTTTCGCCGAGCAAAGCGTTCTTTACTCATCACTCAGTCCTCATCACTCATCACTCATTTCGCGTGTCCGGTAATCAAAGCCATTGCCTCTGCGCGTGTGCGCGGATCCTTTCGGAAACCTCCCAACACCGCGGACGTTACCGTTTGCGCGCCGGATTTTTTCACGCCGCGCAGCGTCATGCAGGTATGCTCGGCTTCAACCACGACCATGACTCCCAGCGGTTTCAATTGATCGTAAAGTGTGTTCGCTATCTCAGAAGTCAGTCGCTCTTGCAGTTGCAGCCGCCGCGCGAATGTCTCAGCCAGCCGCGCCAACTTGGAGACCCCCAGAATATTTCCATTCCGCGGAATGTAAGCGATGTGACACTTGCCGACGAACGGCGCGAGGTGGTGCTCGCACAATGACGCGATGGCAATGTCTTTCACAATTACCATCTCATCGTGTTTGTTTCCTGTCAGCGGCACGATATGCTCGCTCGGATCCTGGCGCATGCCCTGCGTCAGTTCTTCGTACATCTCAGCGACGCGCTGCGGCGTATCGCGCAAGCCCTCGCGATTTGGATCTTCACCGATGCCCTCCAGGATCAAGCGGACCCCTTGCGCGATGCGATCCAAGTCGACGCCGTGTGGTTTCGCGGTGCGTTGACGCTTCGATTTGATGGATGTGACTTTCACGGGCATAACTTTTTTGCTCAGCCAATTAGGGGCAAGATCTCTCCCGCCTTTCCAGTTAACACTTCGTGACAAAGCTCCGAAAGCGGCGTCGCCTCGGGATTCACTTCGACGACGTATGCGCCGGATGATCTAGCAATCTCAGGAATTGAAGCCGCCGGATAAACCACGGCGGACGTGCCCACGACAAAACAAAGTTCGCATGACTTAGCTTCCATCGCCGCTCGTTCAAAGGCGCCGACAGGCAACATCTCGCCGAACAGAACTACGTCGGGACGCATCGGATCTCGGCATTCGCGACAGGTCGGCACGCCCGTTTCGTGATCCGACTCGCGTAGATCTGTGCGCGCTTCGCACGTTTGACACCGCGCACGCCACACGCTCCCATGCAACTCAATCACATTCCGCGAACCAGCCGCAGCGTGCAACCCATCTACGTTCTGAGTCACCAGTGTGAATTGGTTGAACCGATTCTGCCAGCGCGCAATTGCATCGTGCGCTGCGTTGGGTTTAAGCGCGCGCAAGACTCCGCGACGATAATTGAACCATTCCCAAACGGCGGGTAGGTCGCGTTCAAGCATCGCGCCCGACGAAATCACGTCGAACGGCATGCCCTTCCAAACTGCCGTCTGGCCGCCGCCGCGGAATGTCGGCACGCCGGATTCGGCAGAAACACCGGCGCCCGTCAGCACCAGAACGCGCTGCGCATGATCGAATCGCGACCGCAATTCAGCTGAGATTACGGGACCGCTGGCGACGGCTGGCATCAGAATCCGCGATGTTAGCAGAGCGCAATGCGGGCTCGCAATTTCGCGATTGCTGATAGTTTCAATAGAATACGACCTTTGCGCCCAACAACATCTGTGACTCTGCTCGAACTCCAGACAAAGCTCCGCGAGACAATTCGCCTGCAAGCACGCACGCAATTCGGCGTGGAACTCGACCAAGTTGCCGGAGAAGTTCCGCCGCGGACGGAACTCGGTGACCTTGCGTTTCCCGTCGCCTTTGAACTTGCGAAACAAATCAAACAGCAGACCGGGGAGAAGCGCGCCCCGCGAACGATTGCTGAAGCACTCAAGCCGGCGCTCGAAGGCAACGATGAAGTGGCGCGAGTTGAGGTCGCCGGCGCCGGTTATTTGAATGTGTTCTTCGACCGCGCGCGCGTGATGAGCCAATTAGTCGCGCAATCACTTCCCCTCCCCGCGCGCGGGGAGGGGTCCGGGGTGGGGTCGGCAGTGACGCTAACCTCTCC
>JBKPPE010000434.1:0-5114 GCA_046733375.1 Acidobacteriota bacterium
CGTTCGCACTGGAGACGCGGGAGGCGCGGTCACGACGGCTCCGCTGTTTGTGAGAACACCGCGCGGCGAGTTTGTCCTCGTGGGAACACGCAACGCTTTGACCGCGCTCAATGCCGAAGATCTGCGGCCCCTGGGTCGTGCCACCCTTAAAGCTTCGCCGCGCGGCTCTCTTTTTGCTCAAGATCTAGATAACGACGGCACGCCGGAAGTTGTGCTGTTCACAGACAGTGACCGCGTCATGGTGGTGAAGTCCGATGAAGGCAAGGTCGTCTGGGAAGCCGAAGCAAAGCGGGCCGAGGCGGCATCCTTCGCTGATCTCAACGGTGATCGCGTGCTCGACCTGGTGATGATGGGAAAGGAAGGCGCCGCGTTCGCTTTATCGGGCCGCGATGGCGCGACGATTTGGAAGGAAGAACCGTCTGTTCAGATGGTGACAAATCACGCCCCCGCCGCGACACCACGCTCGTCGCTTGTGGTGTCATCGCCGGCGGATGTGTTATTCATTGCGACTGACGCAGGTAATGCCGGGCTGCGCGCACTCGAGTTGCCGAAGGCCGTTGGCCCACGGAACTAGTTGCACAGCGACCGTCAGCGACCCACCATGCTTTGGTATATCGGTCTATTTTTTCTCTCGCTTTGGCTCGTCGAAAAGTTTCTGCTCCACAAAGGCGGCTTCATTCACACCTTGCTGCTGACCGCAATCGGCTGCTTCGCGGTTCAGTTCGTCCAACGTCAAAGAACGCGTGAATACGAGCGATCAGTGCGTCGCTGAAATTCAGCCCTTGCGCAATATTTAACCTATCGGCAACAATTGAGTTCGGGCCACGCATCAAAATTAGCGTTGTAGAACACGCTGTCAGCTTGTTCTCGATCGGCCTAACAGCTCAATGGGCTCATTGCCTATCGTTCAAAACAGAGGTGCAAATGAGAGTTAATCGTCCTTTGAAGCCGTCGATTGCCGCGTTATTTCTCGTCCTCGTCACCAGCGTCCTGGCGCAAAACGATTCGCGCCGCACCACGATTGCGATTACTTATCCGCTCGATCAAACGATCGAAGTGCCGTTTCGCGGAACGACGCGCTTGCCGCGTTTAAAGGGCGACGCGAAAGTGCGGAGACAAGGACGCCGGGGTACACGCGTCGAACTGAACATCGACAATATGCCGCGCGCATACGAGCTGGGCAGCGTGTACACGACGTTTGTGTTGTGGGCCATCTCGCCGAGTGGAAACGTCGACAATCTCGGCGAAATCAAACGCAGCGGCAGCATGGTGGTTGACTCGAAGATTGATGTCACCACTCCGTTGCAAAGTTTCGCGCTGATCGTCACGGCCGAGCCGCACTTTATGGTGCGCTCGCCGAGCCGCATGGTCGTGCTGGAGAATCTGAAACCGGCGGTGCCGCGCGACGCACAAGTAGAGACCGTACCCGTCCAGTACATTGGGAACACGAGCGATTATTTTCGCGATACCGCGGTGCCGACGATCGCCCAATCCGATTATCGGGACATCCCGAACGCACTGCTTGGGGCGCGTCAGGCAATTAATCTTGCGCGCTATGCCGGTGCGGAACGCGATGCACCAAATGAGTTGCGCACCGCGGAGGCGGATCTCGCGCAAGCCGAAGGCGCCTGGCGCATGCATTCACCTGAACGTGACATAGATATTCTCGCGCGCGAAGCGATCACCACTGGTGTGAAAGCTGAAGATATGGCGATCGCTCGTCGCGCCGCCCGTGAACGTCGCGAAGAGCTTGAGCGTCGCGATGCGGCGGTGCGGGCTGCTGAAGAAGACGCCGCCAACGCCAACCAGGAAATCACGCGGCTGAAACGGGAACTCGAAAACGAACAACATGCACGCGAACTCGCGGAGCGCGATGCGCTAAATTCGCAAGAACAATTGCGTGATGCGCGGACCGAGATCGCACGGCTGCGCGATGAACTGCAAACCGTGCGCGCCGATGCTGAGGATACCAAGGTGCGTCTCGCCAGAATGGAGGGCGAGAAACAGGCGGAAGAAGCCCGAAAAGCCGCTGAAACCCGCGCCGCGCAGCAACAAGCTACGGCCGCATCTCTTCATCAATCGTTATCCAAATTCGGTGTCGTTCGTGACAGCGAGCGGGGCATGACCCTGGTGCTGCCCGAATCGTTTTGGGCAACTCCTCGCTCGAGCAATCTCACGGCAGCCGCCGCGGTTAAGCTTGATCAAATCGGCGCGCTTCTGGCGAACAATCCCGATTATCAAATCTCAATCAGCACTTACACCGACAACAGCGGAAAGGCTGACGTCCTTCAGCAACTCACTGATGACCGCGCGCGAGTGCTTTCTGAGAAGCTCGCAGGGGCCGGCGTGGACGTGACGCGCATCCAAATGAACGGCATGGGTTCGTCAAATCCAATCGCGCCCAACACCACGCTCGCCAGTCGCGCAAAAAATCGCCGGACTGAAGTCTCTTTAAGTCGTGCCGGTGGTCAGAACTGAGAGTTAGACACCATTACGACGTAGAACTCCGTATCAGTTCTACGCTGCTTCTTCGCGTGCGAAGCCTCCGGTAGTATTCTCACCGCGATGTCCCTGCTCGAAACGCTCCAACTAATCGGCTACAGCCTCGGGGCCGTCCTGCCCTTGTGGTTGGCGTATGTGCTTTTGCGGCAACGCGTCGGACTGGTGACAGTTGAGCGCCTACTGCTGGCATTGGCAGCCTGCATGATCGGATGGCACGGCGGCAATTTGATCGTGACGCTCCGCAGTCTCCTCGGACTGCCGCACGCTGAGTGGATTATTACTTTGCGCATCGCCAATACGATTGCGCTGATTAGTATCACGCTCTGTTATTCACTGCTGCTCCACGTCCATCTGCATCTTTGGGCGGGCTCACATGATCGTCCGCTCAATCGAACCGAGCGAATCCGCGCAGTCCTGTCGTATGTTCCGTGTGCGTTCCTCGTCCTCGCGATTCCGCGCATTTGGTCGGGTTCCTATCAGCCAATGATCGCAAAGGAGTCGTCCTTTGTGCTGCCTTTTTCGGTGTGGGTGGTTTACTCGCTCAGTGTCTGCGCGATCACAGAATTGCTGGTCGCGCGACGCGCGGCGTCAGCGAGTGAACGGCGCATCCTGGGAACGCTGGCAGTTTCTTTTTTCGGAATTGCCGCATTGATTCTGTCTGCGCTCGGCCTCGGCCTTGGTCGCGGCACCACCGCTGGTTTGTATCTGCAGACGTTTGCGAATCTTGGATCGCTTCTGCCGTCGGCGCTGCTGGCTTACTACATCTATCGCTACCGTTATCTCGAGCTAATCATCAAAGAGAGTCTGGTCGTGGCCACGTTTGCCGCCGTCGTGCTTGCCGTTTACGTCTACGGCATTCGGCGAATTGGCGAATGGGTCAACTCGCGCTACGGCGTTCGCGCGGCCGTCGTTGAAGCAATTCTGATTCTCGGCTTGACTTTACTGGCCGCGCCGATGCGTGGTGCGCTCGAACGATGGTTTCGTTCGCTGTTTGAGCGTGAGACTGCTTTGTACCGCGACGTGGTGGCGAGTGTTGGCGCGCAGGTCGGACAGTTCCGCGAGTTGGGAGAGTTAGTCGCGTTTCTCGAATCGCAAATTGCGGCAGCGCTCCCGCTGAGACGTGTGAAGATTGCGCTTGATGCAAATGTGAATGGCCACAACACGCGTCAAATTTCTGAGGCAAGTGAGGAGGAATTTGATGCGGTGTTGCCGCTGCAACGAGAGAACCGCAGCCTCGGGACCCTGTTGATCAAAGCTCCGGGAGCGCTGACGTCGGACGTGCGCGCCGTGCTGGACGTGTTGGCTGGCCAGATCGCGATTGCCATCGACGACTGGCGACTGGTCGCAGAGAACGTAAGGCTCGAACGCAAACTGGCAGAAGGCGAAAGGCTTGCGGCTTTGGGTCAAATGGCCGCGACGGTTGCCCACGAGGTGAAGAACCCACTCTCAGCGATCAAATCGATCGCGCAGGTGATGACTGAAGACGAAGCGCTGAAGGAACAGCATGCCCGCGACTTAACACTGATCGTGGGGGAAACTGATCGACTGAACCAGACAGTAAGTCAATTACTCAGCTTCGCGCGCACGCAAACGCCGGCCGCCGCGCCGTCGCGCGCGGATGAGATTATCCAGGGCGTGGTAAATCTGTTTCGCGCTGACGCGGAAGAGCGCAACATCGAGTTACGTGGGCTGCCCTCGGTTAACGCGGCGCTCGATGGGGTGCAAACTGCGGCGGTGCGAGACGCGCTGTCAAATCTGGTACTTAACGCTTTGCAGGCCACACCGCGCGGCGGCAACGTCAGCGTAGAAGCGTCTGCCGAAGCTGGCGATGTGGTCTTTGCAATCAGTGACAGTGGCCCAGGCATTCCCGTTGCGATGCGCGAGAGAATCTGGCAACCGTTCTTTACGACGCGACAGAGAGGCACCGGATTAGGCCTCGCAATCGTGCGCAAACGAATGCACGAAGCGGGTGGCTCAGCGAAGCTCGTTGCATCGCGTAACGGCGAGGGCGCCCGCTTCGAATTGCGCGTGCCGTTACAGAAGCTCGAGCGGTAGCGGTGGTCCTGGCATGGTAGTACGCCTCACACTGATCTCGATCAGCGTGACACCAATCGGACGAGCGACGATACCTGCCGCACAGAGCGAATAGGCTCTCCGTCTGTCGCCGCCTTCGCAACTCGAGCGGACCTCTGGTCCGACTACAAAAAAAGGAGACATCAACTACCAGCCGGTTGGATTGCGCACGGACATCAGCATGACTGAGGGCGTTCCGGTGATTGCCGGCACGCTGAATGTTGGTCCATCCGGCGACGCGATCATCGTGGTTGTTTCGGCAAAACGAGCTACGACCTGACTTCGTTAATATTCCGAGTTGTTTAGAGGCGGGCTACTGCCCGCCTTTATTTCTTTAAGGCGGGGGGAACCCGCCTCTAAACCGTCAACGAACCGTCTGGCACACGAAGCGCAAGGCGATTCGCGGAAATCCGAGGGAGGGGCGAGCATCTGTGCCCCCGTTGTATTAAACTGCATGAGTTTCAGGATGAATATGAGCGGCTTGCGCCTATTGATTGTTGACGATGAAGAGGCCGCGCGTTACGGCATGCGCCGCGCGC
>JBKPPE010000435.1:0-6787 GCA_046733375.1 Acidobacteriota bacterium
CGATAGCACGGGCCCTTTTCGGCCCAAAAGACGCTCGCCTGTCCTTCAAATCGAAAGATCGAGCCGTACACGTTCGGCCTGCGCGTCAAAACGCACGCGTCGTTCACGAGATAGCGTGTGGGAAAGTTGTCAGTGCCGTCGACAATCACATCGTAGTTAACAAACAGATCCAGCGCGTTAGTGCTCGTCAATCTGGTCTCATGGGTTTCGATTTCGACATGCGGGTTGATGTCTTCGATGCGATCGCGGGCCGAAGCAATCTTCGAACGTCCGACGTCCTTCGTGCCATGGATAATCTGTCGCTGCAAATTCGATGCATCAACCACATCGAAATCGACAATGCCGAGCCGTCCAATGCCGGCCGCCGCGAGATACATTCCCGTCGGCGCGCCCAATCCGCCAGTGCCGATCATGAGGACACTGGCTGCTTTCAGTTTTCGCTGACCAGACATGCCGACCTCAGGCATGATCAGGTGACGACTGTAGCGAGCGACCTCTTCGTTGGACAACAACGGAAGTTGTGCGTCTTTGGGCGGGTCTAACACTGCCGCGCCGCCCGCGATCGAAGGCACTATTAAGATGGTGTCGCCATCTTTCACCGGTGTGTCAGTCCCGCTCGCGTGCCGAATGTCTTCATCGTTAACGTAAACGTTTACGAAATTTCGCAGCGTGTCTCGATCATTGAACAAGTGCCGGCGCAATTCTGTATGCGTCGTGGTCAACTGATTCAGCGCTTCACCTGCGGTGCGCGCTTCGACCTGAACCTCTGCTTGTCCATCGGCATACTGCCGCAGCGGAGTTGGAATGGTAATTGTTATTGCCATGACTAACCTCTTGATCGTTTAGACGGGCTACACTCGACCAGGCGCGCGGTAGCCCGTTCCTAAACTACCGAAACACGATTTCTTCTTCGTTGAATCTCGATCGATCCGATTCCATTTCCCAGGATCTCAAGTCACCCGCATGGCCTTTCTCAACCGCGACGACCACATACGAATAGGTCGGCCACGCGTGCTCCAGGTCGTATTGCGACGGCACCGCACGGTCGTCCGGGTGCGAGTGATAAAAACCGACGACATCCAATCCTTTTTCGCGGGCAACCTTTTCGCCGCGCAAAAGCTCTTGCGGTCGAATCAGGAACCGATTGCGCTTCGCTTCTTCTTCGCGAGCGTTTGAGATCGGATAAACCTCAACTACCACTTTGCGCCCGTCAGTTTCGAACCGTCCCAACATTAGGCCGCAGCATTCGAACGGATAATCGCGCTCAGAATGTTCGCGAATGTCGCTGATATGTCGTGCGCTGATTTCAATCATGTCGCCGATCCCGTCGCTAACGCTCCGGGTTCAGAGACGGCCGCCAGGGCCTGCTCGACGTCCGCGATGATGTCTTTTGCGTTTTCAATGCCCACCGAAATACGAATCAGCCCATCGGTGATGCCCCACTCTCGGCGACGCGCCGGTGATAAATCCCGATGCGAAGCAGTTGCCGGATGCAGCACGCTCGTGAACACGTCGCCCAGGCTGGTCGAGCGCACGCACAGTTTCAGCGCGTCCATGAATTGAAAAGCTGCGGCCCGGCTTCCGTCCTTCAGTTCGATTGATACCAATGCTCCGGCGTGAGGCGCGCGAAGCGTTCTTCCTACCACGCTCCGATCGGCGGCCAGACCCGGAAAGTGAACACGCGCCACCCGTTCGTGTTTCGTAAGCCAGTTCGCCAACTCACGTGCGTTGTCACAGGACCTTTCCACACGCAAGGCCAGCGTCTTTAGCCCGCGCATGATTTCGTGAGCCTCCCACATGCCCATCACTCCGCCCACCAGTTTCATCACGCTGATCAGGGCGACTTTGTCCATCTCGTCGCGGCAAATGACCACACCGCCGGTCGCGTCTCCGTGACCTCCAATGTATTTTGTGGCGCTGTGCACGACCACGTCGGCGCCATGCTCCAGTGGACGGCAAAGATATGGAGTGGCAAAAGTGTTGTCGACGATCAAGCGTGCGTTTGTCTCTCGTGCGATTTCGGCCACGGCGTCGATGTCACAAACTTTGAGCAAAGGGTTCGAGATGGTTTCCGCAATTAAAACTCGCGGCTTTGTTTCTCGCGCTTTGGATCGCACGGTTTGGACGTTCCCAAAATCAGCGAGTTCGCTCTTGATTCCGAACGAATTAAGGACATTCAGCAGTAAACTCGTGGTGGCACCATAAAGATCCTGAGACGCTAGAACTGTGTCGCCGGACTTTACTTCGCAGACGAGCAAGGCCGCGTGGATCGCGGCCATCCCGGAGGCGTAGACACATGCCGTGGCCCCATTCTCGACGGTGCACATCGCCTCTTCCAGCGCCGCCAGCGTGGGATTTCCATGACGCGTGTAAACGTATCCGTCAGTTTCTCCGCTGAAGACCTTGTCGATTTCTTCCATCGAGTCGTAGGTGAAGGTCGTCGTGGCGAATACTGGCGTCGCTACCGGTTTGCCAATCGGCAATTCCTGGCGCTCGCCAGCATGAACTAGCTGAGTGTCAATGTTGAGATCTTTTTGGTCGGCCATGGTTTCAATGATGCGCGCTGATTCTATTATTCCTGCCAGGCAAACGCTACCAACTCGACAAGTAATACTTCAAAGTTCGATACATGTCCTCGAAAGAATCGGCGCAAAACAGCACCGGTTGGAAGTGTGTCGGGTCGTACGTCTGCTTAGTAACGAGCGCTAAATCGAGGGGGCGCAATTCGGCCTGGTGCATCTCTTCCAATTCACCGGCTGATGACAACAGGCCGGTGCCGTACGCCTTCAGTCTTCCCTGCTCGCGCAACACGCCGAACTCGATCGTGAACCAGTAGACGCGCGAAAGCGTCTCGAGCTCCTCCGCGGACTTCACCCGCTTCACCGCACGCCCAAACTGACGATTCAGCTCAGCGAGCTGCGGGCACGCCAGGGTCACGCCGTGCCCGACGATTTCGTGCACGACGTCAGGCTCAGGCGTGTACATCGGGGTCGAGTAATGACGGATGTACTGGGTGCAGAGAAAAACGCCATCGGCGAGATTCTCGAGAAACACACGCGGCTGTACCAAACCGGCGACGGGTTCCAGGCGAAAGCCGCTGATTGCTTGCACGCGTTCGTTCACTTCGCGCAACTGCGGAATGCGATCGGGAGAGAAACTCAGCTGCTCAATCGCTTCGAGATACTGGCAGCACGCATGCTGTTGATGCGCCGGGCCAAGCGCGGTCCAGATCGTCTGCCACACGCGATGTTCGTCATCTGTGTAAGGCGCATCGGGAATTTGATCGCCCGGCTGATACTTCATGGCAAGCTGCGCGATTTGATTTCGCCGCGCACGATATTCCGCGTCGCGAAAGCCCGGATGATCAGGATCGAGCTGAACGATGTCATTACGCCCAGCAGTCGCGTCATCAGTTGTGGCGATCGGGCGCGCGTCAACGTGGTCGGAAAGAAGTGTGCGATTTAGGGTTTTTGAGTCGGCGTCCATTTACCTGCTCCTTTGACTGCGGCGGTTTGATTCCCTCTCCCTCTGGGAGAGGGTTAGGGTGAGGGCTTTTAGGTACTAGCAACAAGAATTCTTTCTTTTTCAGGCGTGAGGCTGCGCCTCACGCTGAAAACCAATTGACAGGTGGTCGCCGCTAAGCTTCGCTCCCTCACCCCGGCCCTCTCCCAGAGGGAGAGGGAGTCTCAGCGCACTCCAAAAACTAAACCGGCCACCGATCCTCTCAGGACCGATGGCCGGCTTTTGAAATTGTCTTGAGTCTAACTCAACTCGCGACAGCACATCGCCGAACCGTCAGTCCGGTGGACTGCGAACGGTAATAATAGCGATAGCTGTTGTTTGGTTGACTCATTTAGTGTCGCCCGTCGCGACCAACGCAGCCTACCTCTTCTGGTTTCGCGACGTCAACTCAAAAACACACGCCCGCTTTGAATCTGCTTTGCTTCTCCTCTATCATTGCACGCACTGTTTGAGACACGCCGCATTGCCGGCGCCACACATCTAGGGGCCGTAGCTCAGCTGGGAGAGCGCTTGAATGGCATTCAAGAGGTCAGGGGTTCGATCCCCCTCGGCTCCACCAAATTGCTTGCCACTGATGGCGCCCAATCCAGCCTTACGGCATAGATTCCCCTGCCTGTCGGGAACCCGCTTTCGCGCAAGCGATTATTCGAGTACAAATCTCAACAAGCTACGCGCGGCAGAAATTCCGCCGATGCGCTCGTCGTCTGCTGAAGATACACCGATCGTGACACGCGACGCGAACAGCCGATCTCGCTCGAGTTCCTGCCGTTCGAATTCGATCGCGCGCTTTTCCTTCTGACGCGAAAGTTCCAGTCCACCGGCACGTATGAATTCCACAATCCCGCGCAGTTCATCGCGATCAAACCAGGTACCGTGTCCGCGGCAAACATCGACGATGACGCCTGAACAGTGCGCGAAATTGATCCGGTTCATGAGCTGGCCGCACTGCGGACAAGGAACGTAGCGAACCTGAATAGGTTCCGTAGACAAATTTACCGCATGTCCGGGAACAGTTGAGGCCGCGCCAAGCACCGCCGATTGTTGTTCGCGGTTGGCGCAAATTCTTTCAAACGCGGCTACTTCCAGCCAGAGCCCGCTGCAATGCTCACATTCGCGCATTGCCTCGCCGCCTATGCTGATTGATGACATCTCAACATTGCAACGGGGACACTTGAGCGCAGCGAGCTGAGATGCAGCCGCGGTCGCCGCCGCCGCACCACAGTGGGGACAGTGCCGGCTGCCTATGAACATCATGCCGAAGCACGAGGCGCACGCGATCGTGGCGAGCTTTGATTCACAATACTGGCAATGCGGCGAGTCCGACGAAACCGCGGCACCGCAGTTTGGACAATTGAGAGTTTCGGCCTGCATCTCAGTCGCGCGACAAGCGCGGCTACAGCTTAACATTCTGCAGACTGCAGTGAATGGAAAAGTGCTGGACGCGCGTGGGTTTGCCGTGCAATTCTGCTTATGTCGTCAACGAAATCGGGCTGTGAATCGACGAAATAGAAGGGCGGCAGCAACTGACAAATAGCGTCTGAATTTTGTCTGATTACAATGCGATGAATGAGCCAACAAAGCGAGCTTCGGGACCAGACTGCAAAGGTTTTGCAAGAAAAATAAGGCGTTCTCGTGGGCTTTCAGTTGTGGCATCCGAATTGATTCCCCAATGGCGGCTAAATGTGAACGAAGAGCATCAAATTAGTTCTCCATCAAGTGAATTATTTGGAGGGAGATTTTCGAATGAAAAGAATTAACAATAGGTTTGCAGCGCGGTGGGCAGCGTGGCTGCTCGCCTTGGCGGTGTTCGCGACGCCGCTAGCTGGGTTAGCGCAAACCCAAATCAAGTATCACAGCAACAAGTACAGCCCATCGGATGACGTTAAGGTGGGAAGGCAAGCAGCCGCCGAAGCGGAACAGCAGTTTCCGCTGCTGCGCGACTCTGAAGTGCAGAGCTACGTCGAATCAGTTGGCCAGCGACTGGTGGCGGCGATTCCTGCCGAGTTTCAGCATCCTGAATTTCGTTATTACTTCAGAGTCATCAATGCGAGCGACATCAACGCCTTCGCTCTGCCGGGCGGACCGATGTATGTGAATCGCGGGATGATCCAGGCCGCGCGCAGCGAAGGCGAGATGGCCGGCGTGATGGCCCACGAATTGAGTCACGTCGCGTTGCGCCACGGGACAGCGCAAGCTACGAAGGCGCAGAAGTACGGCTTGCTTGCCGGTATCGCCGGAATTGCCGGAACCATCTTCGGCGGGCCGGGGTTGGGCCAGGTTGCGCAGGGCTCGGTCGGTGTTTACTTTCTGAAGTTCAGTCGCGAATACGAAACTGAAGCGGACCTTCTCGGCGCGCACATCATGGCCAACGCCGGCTACGACCCGCGCGAACTCGCGAACATGTTTCAGACCATTCAGCGACAAGGCGGCGGTGGCGGCGGTTTCTTCAGCGATCACCCAAGCCCGGCGAATCGCTACGAACGAATCAATCAGGAAGCGCAGTATCTGCAAGTCCGAAATGTGCCGCAGGACAATCGGCAGTTCGCTGCCGTGAACGAGCGGCTGCGTGGCTATCCGCGGGCGCAGACCATGGCGGAAATTCAGCGCAGCGGACGGCGTTATCCGAATCAGGGCGGCGACCCTTACCCGAATGGCGATCGCACGGGTGATCGCGGCTACGGTAATCCACCGAGCGGACGGGTTGAATATCCGTCGTCGCGTTTCCGCAACTACTCTGTGCTAAATGTCGCGCAGGTAAGCATCCCGGAGAATTGGCGCGAGGTTTCCGATTCGAGCAACTCGATTTGGTTCGCGCCGGCAGGAGGGTATGGCTCGACCAATGGTCAGTCGGTCTTCACGCACGGTGTTAACTTCGGAGTTGCGCAAACGAGCAGCCGCAACCTTCAGCAGGCGACGAACGAGCTAGTCAACAGCCTGCAACAGGGCAACGGTAA
Source organism: Acidobacteriota bacterium (assembly GCA_046733375.1). Classification (GTDB taxonomy): domain Bacteria; phylum Acidobacteriota; class Blastocatellia; order Pyrinomonadales; family Pyrinomonadaceae; genus UBA11740. The sequence goes on from JBKPPE010000435.1 coordinate 6,477, forward strand.
TCTCCGTGCGCGCGGCGGTTATATGCGCACCGCGATCGATGGCCGAAATGCGCTGTCGATTGCGCTGAACAACGTGAACGAAGCGACCGGGCGTCAGGAGATTGTCACCGTCATCACGACGCAGCTGCGAAACGGCGAGGTGCTTTACATGATCGCGGTTGCGCCAAATGAGGACTTCGCCAACTATCAGACTGTTTTCCAGAACATCCTGCGGTCGATGCAGCTGAACGCTTAATCAGTCATCTTCACGTCGACTGAGAGAGGCCCGTTCGCGCGGGCCTCTGTTGTCTTGACACTCCGCGTTCACGTCC
>JBKPPE010000436.1:0-3252 GCA_046733375.1 Acidobacteriota bacterium
AGAAATCCTTTCCGGGTCTGAATGAAAATAATCTGTAATCTGTGGACCTAATCCTATCGGATCGGTTCTCGTAAAACCATCTCAGCCACTGCTGCCGCCATGTTTGCGGCCTGCGGGTGACTGCGACGTAGTCCTGCAATCTGCAGTAGTGCTTCACCGGTTCGTGAGAACATTCGAAACAGGTCGCCTTCTTCGGCGCGAGTTTCTCTGACGATTTGCGACCACTCAGTGCCGCCGGCCCAACGAACCGCAGCGCCTGCTGCAGAGAAGTTCAACTCGGGTGCGGGCTCTAATCCGTGATTCCACTCCTCACCGGAAACCTTGAAACCGATCTCTTCAAATCGCGAGAGGGATGTTACGACGTCATCATCCAACTCGAGTTCTCCGTAATCGCGATCTTCGTCGGCAGTTAACGCCGCCATGATTCCGGCCAGTTCCTTTGGCGCAAGTGAATTGAACAGACCATTCTCGAGAGCTTCGCCGACCAGCAACGGCCGATCGATGTGTAGATCGGCGAGCCAGCGGCCGCGGTCCGTGACTTTTTCCCGTTCGTAGTCGAGATAACCAAAAATCGCGAGAACTCGCCCGCGCTGTTCGAACGGTTGCCAAACCTCTTCGCGCAATGCGTCGATTCGGCGTGATGCGCGTTCGAAATCTTCAGCAGTTGTGTGTAACTGCCAGATCACGTCAGTGCACTGCTGTTTGTCGACGCTCGCAGGCAGGAGATTCTCGATAGAGTCGTCGACGATCTTCAGTGCCTCGGTTTCTTCCGCATCGGCATCGCGGAGCCTGGGTTCCGCCAAGACGAGTTCGGGGCCACGCGAGCGAACGTCGTCGAACGCCCTTTCGATGTCTTCTTCTCTCAACCGGTAGACGGGCGAGTACACACGCCCGATTCGTTCATAAGGAAAACTCGCGCTGCTTCCATCTTCACGAAAACCACGCACGTTGCCGTCTCGGCTTTCGGTCACGATTACCAGCCTGCGCCCAGAACGACCGATTCCAACAACGCGGCCGGGCTTCACAACCTCGTTCAGCCAGCGATAAAAAACTTCCGCACGCGTTTGCGGTTTTGCTTCCTGTAAACGAGCACGCGCGCCGAGAAGTCTCTCGAGTCCGAGCACGACCGAAATCGGAATGTCGCAGCCCGCCTCCTGCAAAGTCGTGCGGATCTTCTGCTCGCTCTCGTTGCGACTATTTTCGAGTTGAGTGATGCGGTGCGAGAAGTCACGATATGCAAAGCTGCGTTGCGCGACCTCACGCACTGAAGCAAAGCTTCCATAAGCGTCGAGCAGGTTGAGAAGAGTCGTGTAAGTAGCACGGAACTGGCTGACGAGCGGATCGGGCGGAACTTTCAAAAGCTGAGCGATGCGTTCTGGATCCTGATGTATTCCGGGTGCAGCCACAACAAAACCGACATTGTCGCGTCCACGCCGTCCGGCGCGCCCGGTCATCTGCTGCAACTCCGACGCTGATAACGGACGCCAACCGCTGGCGCTTCGTGCATCGGCGCCCGTCAGCACAACGGTGCGCGCGGGAAAGTCGACGCCGGCGGCAACTGTGGCGGTGGCAAAGATCGCGTCGAGCAATCCCGCGCTCATAAGTTTTTCGATCACGAGTTTCCACGCAGGAATGTGGCCGGCGTGATGCGATGCAACTCCGCCACGAATGATCGTGTCCCAATGTCGGTGACCGCGCACCTCGGGATGTTGTTCGACAAACGTGCGCATGAAATCTCGTCGCGCTTCGCGGCGTTTGTCGTTCGGATCGCGTCGCGAGAGCGCAGCTTCGGATGCAGCCTGATCGCACCGGCGGCGCGTCGGCAGGAAGACGATCGCCGGCAGTAAGTTGTAACCATCAAGCGCCGCAAGCAGTGTTGCCGACGGCATCTCTGGCATCCGCAGCTTCATCTTCGGTCCGGTCTCCGTTCATCCGCGGCTAACTTCACGATTTCCGGATTCAGATTTCCCGACTCATTGAACAACGGAAGCAATCGTTTATCGGGAAGCAATACCGCCGAACGCAAAGGTACGGGCCGTTTCGGTGGTCCGGTGATGACGCCGCAACGCACACCACGGATTTCTTCAAGCCATACGGCAAACTCGTGCGCGTTGCCAATAGTGGCGGACAGCAGTAATAGGCGAATCCGCGGCGGCGTCAGAATGATCGCCTCTTCCCAAACGTGTCCGCGATCTTCGTCGGCGAGATAATGCGCTTCATCGAGTACCACCAGATCCGCGCTGACTTCGTTTCCGCCGCGCAGCGAATCGAAAAGTTGATTGCGATAAATCTCAGTCGTTCCGACGATCAGCGGGGCGTCAGAGTTCTCTTTCCTGTCGCCCGTCAGAATCCCGACTTTCTCGGCCCCAAACCCATCAATGAACTCCTGGTACTTCGAATTCGTGAGCGCTTTCAACGGCGACGTGTACCAGGCGCGACGCCCGCTATCCAGAAGCCTGCGAATCTCCTCACGTGCAATCCACGTCTTCCCACTGCCGGTTGGAGCGGTTACGAGCACGTCTTCGTACTCCAGCGCGGCGAGTGCTTCGAGTTGAAATGGATCGGGTTTGAAAGGTGTTGGCCGAGGTGTCCCAATTCCTTCCAGCAGTCGTTTTACCTCGCGAGACGGTGGAACAACCCGGATGGCGCGTTCGTTAGCCCCATGGTCGGTTTTGCGGGTAGATTTCTCGGGACCACGCCGGCTGTGCGATCGGCGTTTGTCCCAGCGTTTTCCGTTTTTTCGGCGCACGAGGCCATTCTAACTGCCGAGTTGTGGCCTGCGAAGTGCTAACGCGGTACAGGGGAGTTACAATCTGCTCACAACGCGGTGCGGGGTGAGGGCGTCTAAGACACGATTTACGCGAAAGTTGCAGGATGTCAGAGCTGTTCGAAAAGTTTGAGGTTAACCGCGAGTCCCGAAGGAAGATATTAACGTGGCTCATCGGCGCTTCGGTCGTCCTGCACCTCGTCTGCATGGCACTCGTCGTTTACGTTCCTGCCCTGCGCGACGGTCTGAATATCGGCGCTCTGATTGCCAACAGCCGGTTCGTAGACAAACCGTACGAAGCAACACAAATCGGCAACGGTGTCCAGGTGGTTCAACTCAGCGACAAGTTTCGCTATCCGGACGGCTACTTTGCACTCGAAGCCCAAATTGAAGGCACTTTGCCGCCGCAAGTCGCCGCAAACGATCCTTTCGCTCCGAAGATAATCTCGCAGGCAAGTAAGGAATCGAAAGTTGATCCCGAAGTA
>JBKPPE010000437.1:0-4363 GCA_046733375.1 Acidobacteriota bacterium
GAGCACAAAGGGTTTTTTCGGCGGGTACTGCTGCAGTTCGAGGTGGCACGCGCATCTTGCGCGTGGATCAAGGGCGGGACGCCCGAGCCACTTTTCAAACTAAACCAGTACTCTTCGGCGATCGATTCGTGGGGCGCGTGATATATATATCCGCGGCTTTCATCAAACCTGTACATAAAGCATTCAAGAAAACAGTGAAACGCATTTTGCACGTTGTTGGTGCGCGGCCCAATTACATGAAGATCGCGCCAATTGTACGCGAGATGGCGAAGTTCCCGCACGACTTTGCGCAGACGCTTGTCCACACAGGTCAGCATTACGACGACAACATGTCGAAGCTGTTCTTCGATGAGCTCGAGCTCCCGCGACCCGACATCAATCTTGAAGTTGGATCTGGATCGCATGCCGCGCAAAGTGCACAAGTGATGCTACGGTTCGAGCCGGTCGTTGAACAATTCAAGCCCGACTGGGTAATCGTTCCCGGCGATGTGAATTCTACTCTCGCCTGCGCGTTGGTCGCGGTGAAATTGGGAGTGAAAGTAGCGCACGTCGAAGCGGGCCTCCGTTCCTTCGATCGCACGATGCCTGAAGAGATCAATCGTTTGCTGACTGATCAAATTTCGGATTTGCTGCTGACGCACTCGCCTGAAGCGAACGAAAATCTGCGGCGCGAGGGGATCGCAAGCGAAAAAATTCATCTGGTCGGGAACACGATGATCGACACGCTCGTGCGGTTGCTGCCCCTGGGTGAACAACATTGGCCTTCACTCCGCGAGGGATTCGGTCTCGACCGATTTGTGCTGGTGACGCTGCATCGTCCGAGTAATGTTGATGCCGCGGATGGTCTCAGCGAAATCATTTTCGCGTTGAACGAAGTGAGCGAACAAGTCCCGGTGATTTTCCCGGTGCACCCTCGCACGCGAAAGCGCATTACCGAACATTCGATCGATGTGCGAGAGAAGGTGCGGTTGATCGAACCTATTGGCTACATAGATTTTCTCGCGCTGCAAGCGCACGCCGCGGCCGTCGTCACCGATTCAGGTGGCGTCCAGGAAGAGACGACGTTTCTCGGCGTCCCATGTTTGACTGTGCGTCAAAACACGGAACGTCCAATCACGATCGAGCAAGGAACAAATCAATTGGTGGCTCGCAATCGCGAATCTATCGTGGCCGCGATTCGCGCAGCGATCGAGCGTCCGCGCGACTCTCACGCTTATCGTCCTGAGTTTTGGGACGGCAAAGCAGCCGAACGAATCGTCGCGCTGTTTCGCGCGCTGAATTAATCTGCTCGCAAAAAAGAAAAAGCGGCAGCACTAGCTGACCGCTTGCGATGTTTGAAGAGTGGTGAGGCGTGTAGGGCTCGAACCTACGACCCGCAGATTAAGAGTCTGCTGCTCTACCAACTGAGCTAACGCCCCACGAGAAAGTTGAAATTATACGGCGCGAATTGCATGAGTCAAGCGAGTGTCAATAGAAATTCGCCACAGATTTACGCAGATGACACGGATCAAGAAAGCATTAGAGATCCACTAACACCTATCTGTAAGGATCTGTGTCTATCTGTGGCTCATTGCGGCTGTGGCTGACAACATCAACCCGCTGTGGTGCCCCGCCTCCTATTGATTTGTCAAAACACACACACTTCGCACAGAATGTCTGTCTTCCTTCTTTTGCGAACACAGAGATGAAATACCACGAAAGTGTGTTGAGCCTGATTGGCAACACGCCCTTGATAAAACTCGATCGGCTGAATAAAGGATTGAGGCCGCTGATTCTCGCGAAGATGGAGAATCTCAATCCTGGCTTCTCCGTGAAAGACCGCATCGGCATCTCGATGATTCAGGCTGCCGAGCGCGAAGGCAAACTGAAGCCTGGCGGCACGATTGTCGAAGCGACTTCGGGAAACACGGGCATCGGATTAGCCATCGCCGCGGCCGTCAAAGGTTACAAATGCATCTTTGTCATGACGGACAAAGCGTCGGCTGAGAAGTCGCGTTATCTGAAAGCATTGGGCGCGGACGTCGTGATCACGCCGGTGTCAGCGAAACCCGGAACGCCAGATCATTATGTTTCGACGGCGCGGCGGATTGCTGCCGAAACCCCGAACTCGTTTTATCCCGATCAATATTCACATCCCGCCAATCCTGAAGCTCACTACCGCACAACCGGCCCCGAACTGTGGGAACAGACGGAAGGAAAGATCACGCATTTCGTTTCCGGTATTGGTACGGGCGGAACGATCTCAGGCACCGGCAAGTTTCTGAAAGAGAAGAACCCGAACATCCGAGTCATCGGCGCTGATCCCGTCGGATCGATTTACAAGACGTACAAAGACACTGGCAAGATTCCGGAGACCACTCCTTATCTGGTTGAGGGCATCGGTCAGGAAGTGCTACCGGCGAACGCGCACATGCAGTATGTCGATGAAGTGATGAACATCAGTGACCGCGACTCGTTTGAGACGGCGCGCCTGCTTAGTCGCACGGAAGGAATTTTTTGCGGCGGCTCAACCGGCACGAACTGCGCTGCGGCTTTGCGCGTTGCCAAAGACCTGGACGAGAGCGCGGTAATAGTGTTCGTAGTCTGCGACACCGGCGAACATTACTTGTCGAAATTTCACTCAGACGAATGGATGAAAGAGAAGCGTCTGCTCGAGCCGCAGAAGATCACAGCGGGGCTAATCAGCGAAACGAAAGGCAAGCAAGCCCCGCGCGAGCTGGTGACGGTTTCACCAAATGATTCAGTAGCAGCGGCGTTAGCCAAGATGAATGAGCTGTGCCTGACGCAGATGCCCTTTATGGAAGACGGCGAATCAGTGGGATCGCTGCGAGAGGGTCATCTGCTTTCAAAGGTGTTCAATGATCGCGATTTGCTCGAGGCGCCCGTCAACAAGGTGATGGAAAAAGGTTTTCCGACGGTAGATGTTGATGCCGATATTAACGTCGTGTCTCGTAAGCTTAGAACCAACCCGGCCGTTCTGATCGAGGAATACGGTCGCATCACCGGCATCATCACGCGTCATGATGTTCTGGAAATGAGTGGTGACGGTGAGTGAAGTGGCACAGACTTCAGTCTGTGAATTCTGCCCGGCTGGTCACAGACTGAAGTCTGTGCCACTGCGTCTCTCATAAAACTTCACGCGCAAGCCTTCATCCAACTGCCGCATCTCATACATCTCGAATCCGTCCAGGAAATTTCGCGGCATGAAGGTGTCGGCGCCTTCGACCGAAAGCGGAACTTCGGTGACCAGCCAGCGCTCGATGTGCGGCAGGAACGTTTCATAGACCTTCGCGCCGCCAATCACGAACAGATGAGTGTCGACCGCCTTTGCAAAATTGAGCACCGTCTGAGTGTCATTCAGCACTTTCACGCCATCGGGAACTGCGACATCGCCATTCCGAGTTAGCACAATATTCTCACGATCCGGCAGCGGCCCTTTCAAAGTTGACCACGTGCGTCGTCCCATTACCACGGCGTTACCGAGCGTCGTCTGTTTGAAAAACTTCATGTCGGCCGAATAGTGCCACGGCAACTTTCCATCCTTGCCGATGGCGAGATTTCGATCGACTGCAACGATGCCAATGATAGACATTCAGAAAATCGCGTAGCAGCTCAGGAATTAACCGTGACCGGCGCGCGCGCGTATCGTATCATTACCGCGTCTTTCGACTATAGAAACACCGGCGGAGTCATGAGCGGTTTTTATCTGGCATTCGTTCTGACTGTGATCGGGATGGTGTTATATCACCTTTCCCAGAAGGCCGTCCCGAAGGAAACAAATCCTTTCTTTGTAATCGTCACCGCCTATGTGGTTGGCATTGTGCTGTGCCTCGGTTTTGCCTTCACTTATCCGGGGAAGAAAGGCCTGATCGAAACACTCAAAGCATCGAATTGGGCGGTATTTACGTTGGGGGCCGCTGCAGCTTTGATTGAATTGGGTTTTCTGCTGGCGTATCGCACCGGTTGGAGGATAAGCATCGCGGCCGTTGCGACGAATGCCGCCGCAGCTATTGTCCTCATTCCTCTAGGTCTCATCGCCTTCAAGGATCAGTTGTCTTTGCGAAATGTCATCGGCCTGATTCTATGCATCGTGGGACTCGCCCTCGTCATCCGCCAATAAACTTCTATGGGCGTAGCCTTGAATCGGTGCCGCAATTTGTGCGTGCGACTCGGGATCAGCTTCACGTTATTCCATCCGATCGACAGCCTCAATCACTTTTTCAACCTGTGTCATGTAACTCCCAAACAAAGCGTTGGCTTCGTCATCAGTCAGTGCTGACTCTTTATTCGTGTGCAGTTTTAGGATTCTTTGGAACGGCGTGGCATCGAGATTAAGCAGATCTGCCGTCGCACTGATGGTCTG
>JBKPPE010000438.1:0-6247 GCA_046733375.1 Acidobacteriota bacterium
ACATCAGGTTATGTGGTGAAGATCGGTGAAGACAATCTCGGCGGGCACACAGTTTCAGTCATCGGCGACGGCGGCACAAAGTACTACTATGCTCACCTCGATTCGTACGCGCGCAAGTTGGAAGTCGGCGATTATGTGACGCGAACTAGCGTGCTCGGTTATGTAGGTTCAACTGGAAACGCCGACGGCACGCCACCGCATCTTCACTTTGGTGTTTACACGCCAACCGGCGCGATCGATCCGTTGCCGCTGCTGACGGATCGGTCGGCGGAGAAGAAAGTCTCCGTATCGCCCACTAAAAACCACAAAAGAAAACAAGTCAGAACCGAGAGCGGTAGCGGGATCAAGAAAAATCCAGGTCGCCGTTCGCTCCGTTAGGAGCGACATGTTTATAGAAACCTGACCTCAACAATAGTTTGAGCTCCTTTAAGAGCGAAATCGCCAATTGATTTCGCTCCTAAAGGAGCTCGGAACTTTTTGTTTACCGTAGAGTTCTATAAATATTTCGTCCCTACGGGACGAGGCTCAAAACCCTGTCGTTCCCGCCAACAACTGCCTCAGCACGTACGGCAAGATGCCGCCGTGCAGGTAGTAATCAATCTCGATTGGCGTATCAATGCGCAGCGTGAGTGGCACTTCATCGGTTGAGTCATCGGCCCGGTGAATGGTTAACATCACGTCCTGGCGCGGCGTGACTTCGCCGCTTTCCAATCCCGTGATGTCGAACGTCTCGGTGCCATCAAGATTCAACGAAGCCGCGTTCGTTCCTTCTTTGAACTGGCATGGCAGGACACCCATGCCGACGAGGTTGCTGCGGTGAATACGTTCGAAGCTTTCCGCGACGACTGCTTTTATTCCTAACAAGCGCGTACCCTTTGCGGCCCAGTCGCGTGACGAGCCCGTGCCGTATTCCTGTCCAGCGATCACCACAAGCGGCACGTTCTCCTGCTGGTACTTCATCGCGGCGTCGTAGATGCTCATTCTCTCAGGTTCGGATTGCGCGTTCGCTCTATAAATAGTCACTCCCCCTTCCGTGCCCGGGACCATCAGGTTCTTGATGCGCACATTCGCGAACGTGCCGCGCATCATCACTTCGTGATTGCCGCGCCGCGAGCCATAGCTATTGAAGTCAGCAACGTCCACGCGCCTCTGTTGCAAATAAACTCCGGCGGGTGAAGTCGCTTTGATTGCGCCCGCAGGACTGATGTGATCCGTCGTGACTGAGTCGCCGAAGATCGCCAGCGGTCGCGCGTTATGAATGTCTTCCATCTCGCCGACGTCCGCACCGAAGCCGATAAAGAATGGCGGGTCCTGAATGTAAGTCGAATTTTGGTCCCACTCGTACGTCAGACCGCCCGTCGCCGGAATCGAATTCCACATCGGATTCTGATCGGCGAAGTTGCCATACAACCGGCGATAAGTTTCCGGATCCATCGCTTCACTCATCAAGCCGCTGATCTCTTCCATCGCCGGCCAGATGTCGCGGAGGTAGACGTCTTGGCCGTCGCTTCCCTGCCCCAGCGGTTCTTTCGACAAATCTTTTTCGACTGTGCCCGCGAGCGCGAACGCCACCACCAGCGGCGGGCTCATCAAGAAGTTCGCCTTGATGCTCTGGTGCACACGCGCTTCGAAGTTGCGATTCCCGGAAAGCACGCTCGCCGCAATCAGATCGTGGTCGGTGACCATCTCTTCAATCGTCGGATCAAGCGGCCCCGAGTTCCCGATGCAGGTCGTGCAGCCATAACCGACCAGATTGAAGCCCAATTGATTCAGGTAAGGCTGCAAGCCCGTCTTTTCGAGATACTCAGTCACCACGCGTGAGCCGGGCGCCAGCGAAGTCTTCACCGTCGGCCGCACTTTTAGTCCGCGTTCGACTGCTTTCTTCGCGAGCAAGCCGGCCGCCAACATCACGCTCGGATTCGAAGTGTTCGTGCAGGAAGTAATCGCGGCGATCAGGACATCGCCATGCCCGAGGTCGACGTGCGCCTTTGGGAATTCTTCCGTCATGACTTCCGCGACGCGATCCGGTGTCGGACGATTGTTCATCATTTCCGTTTCGGTCCACACGCTGGTCTCGCGCTGCGTCACGTCGTTACCCGACGGCGCAGGAGCCGAAACAGAATGCTGTTGTCCTCCACCGACGACGACCGCCAGCGCGTGTTCACTCGCGCCGATGTCGGCGGCGTAGCGCACGTCAATTTCGCTGTACGGTTTGCCGTAGCCGCCCGATTTGGAATCCTGCTGGAGAAGATTGATGAACGTGTTCTTCAATTCCGGCAGAGGAATTCGATCCTGCGGGCGCTTCGGACCAGCCACGCTTGGCACGATCGTGTCGAGATCCAGCTCCAGCAGAGTGCTGTATTCGATCTCGCCTTTGCGCGGCATGCCGAACATGCCTTGCGCTTTGAAGTAGCTGCGTACCGCTTCGACGTGTTCATCATCGCGCCCCGTCGCTTTCAGGTAGTTGAAGACTTCTTCGTCAGGCGGGAAGTAACCCATGGTGGCGCCGTACTCGGGTGACATATTCGCGATCGTCGCGCGATCGACGACCGTGAGCGACGCTGCGCCTTCGCCGTGGAACTCGACAAACTTGCCGACAACTTTGGCTTTACGCAGCAACTCTGTGACGGCGAGCACGAGATCAGTTGCCGTCACGCCTTCGCGCAATTGTCCGCTCATGTGGACGCCGACGACGTCCGGTGTCAGGAAGTAAACCGGCTGGCCCAACATCGCAGCTTCAGCTTCAATTCCACCTACACCCCAGGCGACGACACCCAGGCCGTTGACCATCGTCGTGTGCGAATCGGTGCCGACGAGACTGTCGGGATAGTAAACGCCGTATTTTTCCCACACGCACTTCGCGAGGTACTCGAGATTCACCTGATGGCAGATACCGATGCCCGGCGGAATCACGCGAAAGCCGTCGAACGCCTGCATGCCCCACTTCAAGAATTGATACCGCGAGTTGTTCCGCTTGAACTCCATCTCCATGTTTTTGCGAAACGCGTCTCCAGTGCTTGAGAAATCAACCTGCACCGAGTGGTCGATGACGAGATCGACCGGCACGAGCGGCTCAATGATCGCGGGGTTCTTATTCAGTCGCGTCACCGCCGAACGCATCGCCGCAAGATCGACGAGCAAAGGCACGCCGGTGAAGTCCTGCAACAGAACACGCGCGACCACGAACGGCACTTCCTCGGTGCGTTCGGCGCCCGGTTGCCAGTTCGCGACGGCGCGCACGTCGTCCTCAGTAATCTTCGCGCCGTCAAAATTTCGCAGCACGGACTCGAGCACCACGCGAATGCTCACGGGCAGCTTCGAGACTGGGCCGATGCCTTCTTTTTCCAGCTGAGGCAACGAATAAAACTGGCCGGACTTTCCGCGGTTGGGTTCAAACGATTGCAGTGTGTTCCAGAGATTATGCGGCATAGTTAGTCGATGGATCGCGCGAAAGGTCTGACGATAACGCGCGACCGAAAGCAGGATTTAATGTCAGATTCAAACTTAAGTTTAGGTTTGGGCCGATCAATCGTCAACTCGCGATGTGAAGGTCAGTACCGGGAGCAGTAGCCATCCGGTTGAGAACGTTAGACCCGGTCGCTTTGAAGAGGTGGCACAGGCGTTTCACCCGTGAACTCGCGCGCAGCATGCGCGCGCCACGTCGTGACTGAAATGTGATTACAGTCACCGCTGGGGTTTGTTGTGACCGCGATAGTTGATTTGTTATAGTCGCGTCAACCGAACCCCCTGCGTTTTTTGATCGATGATTGGGATGTGTCGACGCACGCCCGCAACAGGAGACGATCGCTATGCCTAAGAAACAGCCGGAAGCATTCAACTATCTGAGTAATGATCCAGAGTTCGTGCCTGATCCCGAAATTGAAGAGTTTATGGAAGAGGAGATCGCGCACGCGCCGAAAGATCCTGACTTGCTGGCGCAACGGCTGCACAATAATACTGCCGCCTCGCCTGCGGACGCCGGTGGCGACGTCGACGCTGACTGGGAAGACGTAAATGATGCAGGCTCGGAATCTATAGCCGGCGACAGCCCCACGCCCGATCAATCGCTCGTTGAAGAGAACGCGAAAGCTATGGGCGTGAGTTTTGAAGACAACGAAGAATTGGATTTTCTTAACAAGATTGAAAAACGCGATCGCGACCGATATGAGTTGGAAGAGCAGTCAAAAACGAAAGAGGACACTATTTAAATTTGGCGGACGGTATTCCCCGTTTGGGAGCGAGATATTTATAGAAACGGGGCACCAAGATTCGTTTTAGCAAGAGGAGTCCAGTCATTCGACTGTACTCCTCTTGCCATTTCAAAAAAAGATTGTTGGTTCTATAAATATTCCGCTCCTAACGGAGCATCGAAAACGCGTTCTATTGCATTACCAATTTAGTGCTTGCGGCTGGCTTCGTCAGGCTATATTCTCCCGCGCATTATGCGCACACTACTGTTGCTCCTGACGTTTCTGTTTATCTCATTAACCGCTTACGCCGTTGAACCCTGCATGAAAGCCACGCCCGAATGCACGCGCTGGGTAAGTCTCGGCGGCGAGTCGCATTCACTCATTTATTCGACTTATCCACTGGACAAGAAGAACGACCAGATCGTGCGCGCACTGATTGTGGTGCACGGACAGGGGCGCGATGCAGACAATTACTTTCGCACCAGTCTGGCCGCGACCTTTCTCGCGAACGCGATGACTGACACGATTGTGATTTCGCCGCGTTTCGCGTCGAGCGATGGCGGCTGCCGCGACACATTGGCCGCGAATGAAGTTAGTTGGCCTTGCGGCGGAGACAGTTGGCGCTCCGGAGGCACAGCGACGAACAACAAGAACCTTACGTCCTACGATTTCATGGACGCGATTGTGCGCGCCCTGACAAACAAAGCTAATTTTCCCAACTTGAAGGCCATTGTGATCTCCGGCCACTCAGCCGGCGGTCAATTCGTCACGCGTTACGAGATGGCAAACAAAATCCACGAGACCGTGGGCGTGCCGATCACCTACGTAGTTTCGAACCCATCGAGCTATTCGTATCTCGATCCCGATCGACCATCCGCGGCGAACAACAACGAGCTTCGGCCATTCGGTGACGCGCGCAATTGTACGACCTATGACAACTGGCCTTACGGTCTAAAGACGCGCACGGGTTACACCGCGAATATTCCGGACGATCAACTAAAGAAACAGTTAGGCTCGCGGCCGGTAACTTACCTGCTGGGTGAGCTGGATGTGCTGCCCTTGGCGGGTTTCGATTCGTCGTGTCCCGCGATGGCGCAAGGCCCGACGCGTCTTGCGCGCGGACAAGCGTACGCAGCTTATGTGAATGCCAAATACAACGCGCAGCACAAGGTGGTCGTCGTGCCGCTGTGCGGTCACAACGCGCGCTGTATGTTCACGGCGGAAGTGGCGCTGCCGATTTTGTTTCCGAAGATTTAGGAGCGCCGCTATTGTAGCAGCATAGGAGCGCCCGCATCCTTGCGGGCGGTTCGCAGGCATCTTGCCTGCGCCTTATTTGATTCGTAGTCGCGCGTTGGAGCGCCGCATCCTTGCAGGCTGGTCGCAGCATCTTGCCTGCGCCTTATTTGATTCGTAGTCGCGCGTTGGAGCGCCCGCATCCTTGCGGGCGGTTCGCAGGCATCTTGCCTGCTCCTTTATTTACGGAACCGCGCACTACTAAACGGCCAATCTTCCGGCCGTTCGCAAAGATTTGCCTTCACTGGATTGTTCTCAATGTAAGTCACCGTCCTGGCGAACTGTCTCGCGTTTCGAATGTACCTGTCGAAATATTCCTTTTGCCAAAACCGGCCCGAACGATTTAACAACTTATTTGCTTCCGTCGAGGTGAACGATTTGATCGAATGCATGATGGCGGCAAGCGAATATCCCGCGCACGGCGTACAAAGCATGTGGCCATGATTTGGCATGACTACCCATGCCACCAGTGTGTACTTCGTTCGATCATGAAAGAGGAGCGCATTCTGCACCATCTCGGCCACTTCGGGACGGCGCAAGAAACAGCTACCGTGTCCTTGGTCGAGATATGCTTCGACGCGCCGTCGCATGATCGACGCAGCTTGGCCATTGTGTTCAAACTTCAATTCCTCTTTCCAACGGATCAAAAGGTTCCTTGGAAGTGAATCGTTAAGTCTGAAGGTTATGAACTGAGCTAATTCACCGCCGTCAAAGTGTGGGAGATAGCCGCGGCTATGCCAACCTAAGGTTGAGTCCTTACGTCG
>JBKPPE010000439.1:0-6712 GCA_046733375.1 Acidobacteriota bacterium
AACCTAAGGCGAGCGTTTCTACGGCAAAGGCGTACAATTCGCTGAATTCGCCCGCCTTGACATCGTCGGACGCGAAACCTATTCTGTTGCGTTCGCAGGCGAGCGACGATTCCGCTTCACTTGATCTAAACGCTCTGCACAACGATTTCGAAGCTGTGGTTTGTCAGCTTGAACCGGAAATCGAGCGCGCTAAGCACGCCTTGCTGAAATCGGGAGCCCGCGCGGCAATGTTATGTGGCAGCGGCTCGGCGGTATTCGGGATTTTTGAAAATCAGGACGCTCAGGAGCGCGCCATTCAGGCGATCGAACTCGAAACTGGTTGGCGCGCGTTTCCTTGTAAGACGGTTGGGCGCAGCGAATATCGAGACGCGTTGGGCGGTCTGCGCACCTTACTGCCGTAGGATCAAGACGTGCAGGCTGGAAGCCTGCGTTCCCGGAATGCTGGGGCGTAGCCAAGTGGTAAGGCACCGGTCTTTGGAACCGGCATTCGTAGGTTCGAATCCTTCCGCCCCAGCCAAACTTCAAGGAAAAGGAAAAAGTAAAAAGGCAAAAGCAAGTCCGCCGCTTTTTCCTTTTACCTTTTGCCTTTTTACTTGATTGAATGAGCACCACCGGCGGGATAAAAGTCTTTTCCGGAAATGCGAATCGCGCGCTGGCAAAGGAGATTTGCCACGAGTTGCGCTGCGATTTAGGGCGAGCCCAGACAGCGCGCTTCTCGGACGGCGAGTTCAATTTTCAGATTGAAGAAAACGTTCGGGGCGCGGACGTTTTTATCGTACAGTCGACGTGCCCGCCGACCGACTCGCACGTGATGGAGTTGCTGGTGATGCTTGATGCATTCAGGCGTTCATCAGCCGAGCGTTTGACAGCGGTGCTCCCGTATTACGGCTATGCGCGGTCTGACAAAAAAGATCGGCCGCGCGTGCCGATCTCGGCAAAGCTGGTCGCGAACTTGATTCGCGTGGCGGGTGCTGATCGCATCCTGACGATCGATTTGCACGCGGCACAAATTCAAGGGTTCTTTGATATTCCTGTGGATCACTTGTACTCCGCGCCGGTGATGATTCGGTACTATCAGGAGAACCCGATGCCGAATTTGACGGTCGTAGCGCCGGACACCGGTGGCGCCGAACGCGCGCGAGCCTATGCGAAACGGCTGGATGCGGAACTGGCGCTGTGTGACAAGCGACGCGAAAAGGCGAACGAGGCCGAAATCATGAACGTCGTCGGCGACGTTAAAGGCCGCAACTGCTTGATCGTGGACGACATGTGCGACACCGGCGGCTCGATCACGAAGGTCGCGAAGGCTTTGAAAGAAGCCGGTGCTGAGCGGGTTCATGCGTGCTTCACGCACCCGGTGCTTTCCGGTCGCGCCGCGATGCATTTGGGCAATTCGCCCATCGAGCAGATTGTAGTTACGAACACAATTCCGCTAAACTCTAAGGCAGCG
Organism: Acidobacteriota bacterium; assembly: GCA_046733375.1. GTDB lineage: Bacteria > Acidobacteriota > Blastocatellia > Pyrinomonadales > Pyrinomonadaceae > UBA11740. The sequence continues at coordinate 1,451 of JBKPPE010000439.1, forward strand.
GAACTGAAGAACATTACGGTTCTTAGCATTGCGCCTCTTTTGGCGAAGGCAATTAAGTCGATCCACGAAGAGACCAGCGTCTCTTCGCTCTTCGTATGAAGGGCAAAAACTGAAAGCGTAGTAGCCGTCACGTAAGTCGGTCGACAGCGGATCAGCTGTCAGCTTTCAGCGAGAAAATTTAGAAATCGTTTAGAAGCGGGTACCGCCGCTTTTGGTCGGGCAGTAGCCCGACTCTAAACCACGTGGAATTTTTTGGAGACAGCAATCATGGCAGAAAAAAAGGACATTGTAGTGCGCGCGACCTCGCGCGAGGGACGTGGAAAAAATGATGCGCGGCGCGCGCGTCGCAACGGGCAAGTGCCGGTGACAATCTACGGCGGCAAAGGCGAAGCGGTCGCGGCCCTGGCGCCGGCCAGCGAATTGGCGGCAATTCTACGCTCGGACACTGGGCGCAATACGATTTTCACCGTAGACGTCGAGGGCGTAGGCGCGAGCGAAGTCATGTTCGTGGATCGCCAAATTGATCCGGTGCGAATGCGCCTGGTTCACGCAGACTTCAAGCGTTTGGTGAAGGGCGAGAAGATCGAGACGACTGTGCCACTGCGCTTGGTTGGTGAGCCTCTGGGCGTGCGCGAACAAGCCGGCGTTCTGGAGCAGATCATTCGCAACCTCGACATTCGTTGCGACCCGCGCGACATTCCCGAGCACATCGATGTGGATGTTACGAACCTTGGTGTTCATGACGTGCTGCACGTTTCTGACATTCCGGTCACCGAGGGCGTGGAGATTCTCGAAGAGCCGGAAACCGTGATTGCCACAATCGGCGTTGTGAAGGAAGAAGTTGTCGAAGAGCCGCCGGTGGAAGGTGAAGCTCCGGCCGAGCCTGAAGTTATCGGCAAGGGTAAGAAGGAAGAGGAAGAAGGCGAAGCGGAAGAAGCCAAGTAAAAAGGCAAAAGGAAAAAGGAAAAGTGCGCAGTTACTTTTGCCTTTTTCCTTTGAACTTTTACCTTATGCGGCTAATCGTTGGATTGGGAAACCCGGGCGCGGAGTACGAGTCGACGCGCCACAATCTGGGTTTCAGGTTGATTGACAAGCTGGCTGCGGCAGCAGGAGCGACGGTAAAGCGCAAGGAATGCCGGGCGCTGGTCGGTTCGGCGACGATTGCGAATGAGCGAGTGCGGCTGGCCAAGCCGCAAACGTTTATGAACTTGAGTGGCGAAGCGGTCGCCTGTCTGATGGCGAAAGAAGACTTCGAAGACGTTTCGAAGTCCTTAATCGTCGTCAGTGACGATTTGGCTTTGCCGTTTGGAAACATTCGCTTACGCGAGCGAGGCACCGCCGGTGGGCACAACGGCTTGAAATCGATCATCGCGTCGATCGGCACGAATGAGTTCATGCGATTGCGAATCGGAATTCAGCCCGAACATCCGTTGAGCGATGCAAAGGCCTTTGTGCTCGATGAATTTCCGAAGGCCCAGCGAGACGAAGTTGAAAAGATCTTAGACAAAGCCGCAGAGGCCGTGCATTCGGTGCTGCGGGACGGCATCAAGAAAGCGATGTCGCTGTACAACTAGTAAATCGTAAATCGTGAATCGTGAATCGTAAATAGATTTGACCGATTCACACCGCCAGCAGTTTCTATTTACGATTTACGATTCACGATTTACTGGTTTTTGGAGGACGAAGTGGCAGAAAAAAGAACTTACGAAGTAGTTTTCATCATCGATCCTGACGCAGAAGACGCTGAAGTGATGCGGCTGACTGAAGCGGTGCAGAAGATCATCACCGATCAGGGAGGCAGCATCACGAAGACCGAGATGATGGGTAAGCGGCAGCTCGCTTACGAAATCAATCACAAGCGCGACGGCGTTTACGTCCTGCTCGAGGTTGACGGCTCGGGCGCGGAAATCGCTGAACTCGAACGCCGCATGCGCGTGAACGATCGGATTCTTCGCTACATGACTGTGCGTGTGGACGAAAATCGTCGGCGCGCAGACAAACTGAAGGATCGACGCGCGCGCAAAGCCGAGCGCCGTCCGGCCGCCGGTAAAGCTAAGGCCCAAGCTGATGCAGACGCGGAAGGTGAGTCGGAAGCCGAGGCGGCCTAGGATATTTTTTGATTTTTGATTTGCGAGATGACGCAGCTGCGTTTGTTAATGGCTCGAGACAAAAAATCAAAAATCGCAAATCTAAAATGAGGTGACTATGTCTACGAATTTTGACGAGCGCGACAGCGCATATGGTTTTGAGCGGGAATATGAGCGCGCCGGCATGCCAGGTCGCGCGCCGCGGCGCATGCAGCGGCGAAAGATTTGCCGGTTTTGCATCGACAAGGTCGATTACATCGACTTCAAAGATGTGAAGCTTTTGCAATCTTACACGCCTGAGCGCGGCAAGATTCTTCCGCGACGAATTTCCGGAGTCTGCGCGACTCACCAGCGCATGCTCGCGGAAGCAATTAAGCGCGCGCGCAACATTGCGCTGCTGCCGTACGCGGCTGATTAGGATTCAGTGGCACAGACTTTCAGTCTTTGGCTTACGCTTAAGAGATTCACAAACTGAAGTCTGTGCCACGCTAAATTGAGGACTCAGATCATGGCAAATAAACAAGTTCTTTTACGTGAAGACATAGATAATCTTGGCGCGCGCGGCGAAATCGTCCGCGTTAAGGCCGGCTATGCGCGCAACTACTTGTTGCCGCGCAAGCTGGCAGTTGAAGCGAGCGCCAGCAACGTGAAGCAGATTGAAGGTGAGCGCGCTGCGCTGGCAAAACGTGAAGCAAAGGAACGCTCGACGGCAGAATTGCAAGCGGATCAGTTGAAGAATCTGACGCTGAAATTCGAGCGTAAAGTTGGCGAGGCCGGCGTGCTTTATGGCTCAGTCACTTCGATGGACATCGCGCACGAGTTGGCGGGCCAAGGCTACGAAATAGATCGCCGCAAGATCGCACTGCGCGAACCAATCAAGCGGTTCGGCAATTACAACGTACCGGTCCGTCTGCATCGCGAAGTAACGGTCGAGTTGCCGGTGAGCGTGCTCGGCGAAGGCGGAGTCGAAGTGAATGTGGAAGCTTTGCAGGCGGAAGCCGAGCAAGCCGCTTCGTCGGTCGAACCGGCAACGAACGAATCCGAGAGCTAAACCGGCATTCCTCACGTCGGAGTACGCGGCTGTCCATTACAGCCAAAGCAATCGGGAGACCAAGTCCGCCTATTCTTGTCACTCCCCAGGATCCTGCGACACAATGAGGCGGAAGTGCACGAACTCCGGTTGCAATTTCAAGCTCAGTAAACGACTAGTGCTTGCCCTGAGGTGTTCCCTCTCCATGCGGAAAGCGCTCTACATTCTGATTGCGCTAACAGCTGCCGCCTTCGAATCACCTGCGCAACAACCAAACCCCAATGAAATCCTGACCAAAGTTGCGTCGGTTTACGCTTCGTGTCGAAGCTATTACGACGAGGGTTCGATCAACGGGACATTATACGGATTCCGAAACGGCTATTTTCGGACCACATTTGTGAGGCCTTCGCACCTCGCTTTTGAGCTGTGGCCGAGCCTTGACGACAAAGATCGTAAATCCGGTTGGATCGTTTGGAAAAACGGAGACTCAATCAAAAGCTGGGTGCCGTCGAACGTACGCCCCTCTGCTGGGGTCCGAAACGAAGGAGCACTCGACACCGCACTCGATCGACTGGCGTCGCCTTCAGCCGGTGCGTCCATATACATTCCACCACTACTGCAACCAAACTGGTTCCGAACAACAGATTTGCTGGCCACGATGTCCGAGGCACGATTAGCCGGTGAGGAAAAGATCGATGGCCGCGCCGCATTTCGGATTGAAGGAAAGTTGTGGGGCCGGCAAGAGGTGACACTCTGGATCGATAAGGCGCAGTATTTAATTCTCAGAAGTTCCCGGAAGATAATTATCGGAGACCAGCTATTCGAATCGACTGTCTATTACAAACCAACACTTAATGCCGACATACCTCCCGAGAGGTTATCGCTGAGAGTGCCTGGTGAGGGCACCTCGCCTCGAGCAACTGACTTAGTTACGTCAACTGCACCTGCCCCGAAGCTGTTACCGCCGCGGCCAAAGTTTGGATCGAGTCTCCCCCAGGGTTCGAACGCGAAGAATGCACGCTCGCAGGAAGGTACCACGTCACACGATGACGTGGTTCGCGTGGACACGGATTTGGTCGTGTCGTCGGTATTGGTCCTGGACCGAGACGGAAAGGTTGTCACCGGCCTGACGAAAGACGACTTTGTGATCAAAGAAGATGACAATTTGCAGGAGGTCGCGAGTCTTTCTTTGGGGGACAGCAAAGATGTGCCGCGCTCGATCGTGCTCATCATCGATTACAGTGGCAGCCAGTTGCCGTACATCCAAACCAGCGTCGAAGCCGCGAGAATGCTGGTTGACAAGCTGAATCCAAGAGACCGCATGGCGATCGTTACGGACGACGTAAACTTGCTGGTGGATTTCACCAGTGACAAAAATTTGCTCAAGAGTCGCCTGGATGGCCTCCGACAAAGTGCGCTGTCCGGCGCGCTCGGTGCGAGCGATCAATACGATGCTTTAATGGCGACGCTTAATGAGCTCTTTGATGTTGAGGACATGCGGCCAATCGTGATTTTTCAAACCGATGGCGATCAACTCGAGTCGCTCAAGGGAGGCTCGCCACAAGCTTATAACCAGTTTTCGCTGCCGCGGAAGCACGGGCTCGCAGATATCCTCGTTGCTACTGAGAAAGCGCGGGCGATGGTTTATTCGGTGATTTCGGGCGTGCGGTTCATCGATGTGCCGCAAGCTGAGCTACTGAAACGCGCAGAGGCAGATTGGGTCAACCGTGCGAACGCCAGCCGACAATTGCAACCGTTGTCTAACACGCCGGGGCGAGCCGCCGCGTGGAAGCCGTCGCAGGAATTCCTCACGCAACAGGCTAATCAGTGGGTGCGCCGTCATACAGCCTTAGCCGCACTTGCGAAGTTTACCGGCGCGTGGGCTGAGTTTCTGGAGGAGCCAACTCAAGCCAATGACATCTATAACCGCATTCTGACAGACATCGATCGGCGTTACGTGATTGGTTACTATCCGACCAATCGAGCGCTCGACGGCAAGCGCAGAAAAGTGCACATCGAGATTCGTGATCATCCCGAATATGTGATCTGGGGACAGAAGAGTTACTTTGCGCGCGAGGGGCGTTGATGATTGCGGCAAATAAAACACGATCAATTTGACTGAACGCTTGACACCAAAATATAAAT
>JBKPPE010000440.1:0-1949 GCA_046733375.1 Acidobacteriota bacterium
GTTACGGGCGGATAGGCGACGGGTCCAACCGACTCAAATGGATCGGCTACCTCGATCCCGTCATTGGCTTTGAAATAGCTGTCGCACCTTGCCCTCGTCGGTGGCTCATTGACGTAGAAGGGATCGTTCCAGCCGGCCGAAAAGTTGATGCCGAATGGATCGTCCATCCATTCGAGGATCTCGTGACTAAGTGTCGAAACGTCACCTAAATAACCAGGTGTCGAAAGGTCACCTGAAAAATGGAACGCATCTCTAGGAAAATACGCTGTTGATACATATGTCTGAATTGAGTTTCCGGCCTGATTAGCTAGTGTGTGATACCCAAGCCTACCTTCGACGGCCGCACTTCCCCAAACTATGACAGGGAGCGACTCAGGCGCAATTCCAAGTGCTGTAAGAAGCTCAGATTCCTTTGAGACAACAAATTCGCTATTAATTGACGGATAGACAAATCCCGACTGGGTAGTTAAAAACTCGACCTTGTCGTCCGGCACAACCACCGTCTGCGTCGGCAGAACTGTCGGCGCCACCCTGACGTGGTAGTCCGGCGAGCGAGTCGAGACCCAATTCCAAAAATTGGCTCGCTGAAACGCATCGCCGTACTGGGTTTTGCCGACGTGCGTGCCGCCGCTCGTGAAATCATAATCTTGAAAGATTGGCGAGTTGACTATTCCCCGTACCGGCGTCTGGCCATCGACAATGTCGGTGCTCGCGTCGACGACTGTGCCGTTTGAGAAAACCCAACGGATGGGAATTATTTCAACGGGGATCACGGTTGTTGCCGATCCACGCTTCGGGTCGGTCCCGACCATTGTGTACGTGTAACGCAGGCCGTGATAATCAAAGCTGTCCGACCAGTAGGGTATTGTGTTTGTAGTTGATTCGAGTCGCACTGTCTCGCCGCGTTCTTCCTGACGGCGCTTCAATTCAGCTGTGCCGTCCACAAGGCCCTGGCGGGAGCCTCCATTCGCGCTCGTTTGCGCAATGGCTCGATTGGAACCGTTGGCGATTTCCCGCAAGCTCGGTACCCGAAGTTGCTTTTGTTCAGCCTTTGGTGGGCCGTTCGGAATTTGAAGATCTGGCAAGCGCGGTAGTTGTTGGGTGAACGCTGTGAGACTCACCGCACAAACGACGAAGAAAACTGAAATGGCCAGACCTAATTTTCTCGGGTTCATATTTGCTCCCTTATCCGTGAGATTTCTTAAAGTGTCGCCAGACCAGCGCAGGTCGCTCGCCTTGGGCGCGACATTCCATTGGGTCTTTTAATTCTGGCGCTCGCGCCGTTTCTGCTGCTATCCTCGCCCTACTTACTCATGCGCAAAGCGCGCGGGAAACCTCTAATGGAATCTGCAACTCATCAAGTCACGCAGCTTTTAGAGCAGTGGAGTGGCGGGGATGAAGCGGCCCTTGAGCAGTTAATGCCGCTGGTTCATGACGAGTTGCATCGTCTGGCCCATCAGCATATGCGCAGAGAGAACCCGGGTCACATTCTGCAAACCTCGGCGCTTATTAACGAAGCCTATCTCCGTTTGGTAAGTGAGCGCGAAACTAGGTTTGAAAATCGCGCCCACTTTTTCGGGATTGCGGCGCGACTAATGAGGCGCATTCTGGTGGATGATGCGCGCAAGCGGAATTCAGCCAAGCGCGGCGGCAGTATGATTCAAGTTCCGCTCGATGAGGCCAGTGCGACCGTCGCTGATCAAGCAGCAAACGTGGCCGCGCTCGATGATGCGTTGCAGCGACTGGAAGAGATTGATAAGCGGCAAGGTCAGATTGTTGAGCTGCGTTTCTTCGGAGGGTTGAGCATCGAAGAGACTGCGAGAGTGTTGAATGTATCTCCCGGGACCGTGATGCGCGATTGGACGTTCGCTCGGGCCTGGCTACGAAACGAAATGGCCGACGCATTGTAACTTTCAACTCTAAACTCATGCCTAACCCGGCTTGGGAAA
>JBKPPE010000441.1:0-3992 GCA_046733375.1 Acidobacteriota bacterium
CACAAAAGCCGCGATTGCCGAAAGAAATCAGGTTTACGAAGACCGGTTTGGTTTCATCTTCATTATCTGTGCAACCGGAAAATCTGCGGATGAGATTCTCAGCGCCCTCAACGAGCGTTTGGCGAATGATCCCGAGACCGAACTGCTAATCGCAGCCGAAGAACAAGAAAAAATTACGCAGCTTCGACTGAAAAAACTTCTGACTACTTGAAATGAGCGCGATTTCAACGCACATCCTGGATACTTCGCGCGGCCGGCCAGCAGGCGGAATCAGTGTCGCTCTCGAAGTTCTCAACGCGGGTGAGGGATGGTCGCGACTCGCTGAAGCTGAAACCGACCGTGACGGACGCGTCATGCAATTCGGGGTGAGTGAATCTCAACTCCTTCCCGGAACCTATCGACTGGTCTTTGCAGTGGCGAAATACTTCAAGTCGCAGCAGCAGCAAACCTTCTATCCCGAAGTTGTCGTGACTTTTTTGATTGAAGGCGCCGTCGAGCATTATCACGTGCCGCTTTTGATTAGTCCGTTCGGCTATTCAACATATCGCGGAAGTTAGTTGCACAGACTTCAGTCTGTGTATGGTCGAAAAACACAGACTAAAGTCTATGCCACTCAATCCAATCGTCAGCGAATGGCTTAACTTCATCGCACGCTGGGTGCACGTGTTTGCGGGCATCATGTGGGTCGGCACGACTTACTATTTCACCTGGCTGGATGCGCGCCTGACCGAGGAAGAAAAGGCGATGGCGAACGTAGGGAAGCCAGCACAAATCTGGATGGTGCACAGCGGTGGTTTCTACGTTGTTGAGAAGCGCAAGATTCCGGATGAACTCTCGCGGAAGCTACACTGGTTCAAATGGGAAGCCGGCACGACGTGGTTGAGCGGTTTCGCGCTGCTGGTTATCGTTTATTACATGGGTGGCGGCGCGCTGATTGACCGGGATATCGCTAATATTGGCGTGTGGCCGGCGGTTGGAATTGGAATCGGAACACTGATTGTCGGGTGGCTCGTCTATGACTTGCTAATGATTTCGCCGCTCGGCCGAAGTGAAAAGCTATTTGCAGTCATTGCATACGTCCTTATCGTTGCCACGTCCTACGGTCTGACACACGTCTTCAGTGGCCGCGGCGCGTACATTCATGTTGGCGGGTTGTTCGGCACGATCATGGCCGCGAATGTGTGGATGCGGATTTTGCCGGCGCAACGGAAAATGATTGACGCCATTAAGTCAGGTCAAAAGCCAGACGAAAAACTCTCCGCACAGGCAAAACTGCGCTCGAAACAGAACACATTTATGGCCGTTCCCGTGGTTTTCCTGATGATCAGCAACCACTTCGGTGGCGTCACGACCGGCGGCTACGATTGGATTCACCTTGCGATTCTGGTGCCGGTGGGCTGGCTGGCGGCGAAGTTCATCAGGCGGGCTTAAATCGCCGCTGCGCCTATTCACTTCTTTCCGCTCATCTTAACGATCTCGTCGAAGTCTTCCTTTGACACCGGCATCACCGACAAACGCGACTGCCTTACAAGTAACAGATTGCGCAGCTTCCCGTTCGCGCGAATGTCGGTCAGCGAGACCGGTTTCGCCAGACGCTTCACCGGCTTGATATCGACAGCGATCCAGGAATCATCGTCGGCGGTCGGATCGGGATAAGCAGCCTTCGCGACTTCCCCAATCCCAACGACACTTCTCTCTTTGCCCGAGTGGTAGAACAGGACCGCATCACCCGTTTTCATGTTGCGCAAGTTGTTACGCGCTTGAAAATTTCTGACGCCCGTCCAGGCTGTTTTCTTGTCGCGAACCAAATCGTCCCAGGAATAATCTTCGGGTTCTTGTTTCACTAACCAACTGTTTCCGTTCGTCGCCATCTTTGGATCCTTCGCGTTTTTGATTTTTGTTTACGTCCGCTAAGATTCTAACTCTAAATCTCAAGCAAAGGATCGCGACAAGTGGTGGCAAAACTAAAAGAAGGTGACAAGGCGCCGGATTTCGCTGTGGCGGATGCGAATGGAAACACTGTGAGATTGAAAGATCTGCGCGGGAAGAAAGTTGTGCTCTATTTCTATCCGAAAGATGACACGCCGGGATGCACCAAAGAAGCGTGCGCATTTCGGGACTCGTTTGCGAAATTCAAACGGCGCGGGATTGAAGTACTTGGCGTGTCACTCGACAGCGAAAAATCGCATCAGAAGTTCGCTCAAAAATATGATCTGCCTTTTGGACTGTTGGCCGACACGGACAAGAAAGTGTCAGAGGCTTACGGCACATACGGCGAAAAGAAATTCATGGGTCGCAAGTACATGGGAAACCATCGCATGACTTTTTTGATCGACGAGAAAGGGAAGATCAAGAAAATCTTCGAGAAGGTAAAGCCCGAGGAACACGCGGAAGAAGTCCTCGCTGCTTTTGCCGAGTAGCTTGTCGATTTTGAGCAGTTAAGGGGCGGGAGCGCCTCAGCCGGTTTTGGCTTTCGCGGCGACGGTCCTGGTCGTGCGCTTCTTTCCTTTGGCCGACGGCTTGCGGCCCGGCATCAGGACCCCCACGGAGCTAAACGATGGTGTCAGGCCGCGTTTTGGCTTATTTTCTGCAGCTTTTTGCAGTTCTTGCATTGCCTCGTTCACAAAATACATGCGCTGGTGATTGACGATTTGAGTGCGAATTTCTCGTGTCCAAAGGAGCAAATTCGCCAGCGCGTCACAAACTTCGTCCTTCGGAAGCCGCGTCACATGAGCGATTTCCTTTTGCGTCCGTGCGCCGCAGCGAATTGCCTCGCGCACCCGGTCCGCGGGTGACAGTTTTCGCAGCATGCGGGCAATGCTACGGGGTGAGAAGCCCGCTTTGCCCTCCAGGGTGATACGGGTCTTCGTCGCATTGCTTACGTGCTTATTGCGCGCTGATTTGTATTCGCGGAGCGCCTGCCGGCTCAGCGCAATTTTCTGTCTGATGCAGCGCTTACAATAAAGATTCAAACCATCCTTGCGCGCGCGACAAACGCCATACTCCGAGAGCGGCAGAGACTCTTCGCAGCGAGGGCATCGCTTCAACTCTAGTGCCGTTGCTTCTGCTGCTGTCGTCATTTTCAACGTTCCCGACTGTAACTTGGCGAAACCTTTCCCACAGAACCTCCAGCGGACAAACCGCTTGCGCCCTGGTTCGAACCCGTCCCGATTGGAAAGTGACGATGAGCCCTCGGTGAGCTAAATCGTTTCTCCGCGACTGCCGCGTCTGGAGAATCAAACGCGACGGAAGCCCACTCACTGCATCGCGTTGAAGAGCAACGCGTGAGGATTAGGTCGCGAAATGGCTGACGGTAACGTGCGAGGTAAAAAAATAAGTGCTGCTTAACTGCTAATCACTCTCGTCAACTCGATCGCCGGAGCGCCAATCTCAAACCAGCAAGGGACTGGAATTATATTGAGTAAGATTTTTTTTGCAACTTCTAAATTGAACGACCGCGATCATTCGTTTGAATCGATAATTTCGACAAAACTTTTTGAAGCGAAATTCAACAATGCATCGCAACGTCTGTGTTCCTGATAGTTAGAAAAGTCGATTTGGAGCGCGGTTCGTGCTATCGCGTTTTCTTTTACGTATGTTCGATCGACTCATCAAGCTAATTCTCCAACAAAAGCGAACATCAATCGCGTTACATAAATCGTTCGCCTCATGTTTCGCGCTACAGCTTCTATCAACTTATGAGTGGGCCTACTATTAGTGGCTGTCACTCTCTGCTATTGCAGTCCGCGCAGCGAGGTGATCAAATCGCGAATCGACTGTTGATTTCAAAACCACTTTTCCAGAGTCTGAGCGAGCCAGCTCCTTGGCAACATTCGTGTTGCAAACGGATTGGACTTTCACACTGGCGCGATGACGATTCCTGGTTTTGTCGGTTGCGGAAAGCATCGGCGTTTCAAATGAACGTGGAAGCTCGGCTAATCACAGCTGAGGTCTTGAGCTGCGCAGCCTGTGAATGCTGCTTTGTTGTGCAA
>JBKPPE010000442.1:0-1862 GCA_046733375.1 Acidobacteriota bacterium
GAAGGCGCGTGCCGGTGAAAGGGATAGCTCTGATGATGCGGCACGGGTCCGAGAGTGTCGACCGGCTCGCCAATCACGTTCATCACGCGACCGAGCGTGCCTTCACCCACCGGCACGGTAATCGGGCCGCCTGTATCGGTCGCTTTCATGCCGCGCACCATGCCGTCGGTCGGCAACATTGAGACGGCGCGCACGCGGCCTTCGCCCAAATGCTGCTGCACCTCCGCAATTACGTCGATGGGATCGGGAACTTCAAATCCGTCAGAGGTAATGCGAAGCGCCTGATAAATCGGCGGCAGGTAGTCTTCTCCGAATTCGACGTCGACCACCGGCCCGATGATTTGCACCACTTTGCCGACCTGTCCGTTCGCGCTGTTTCCGTTGGGCGTAGCCATATTTCTTTCAGTCAACTCCTTCGATTGAAAGCAGAAGCCTTACAGATAAGAACTGGAAGGGTTTTAAAGATTGAGAAGATAACATAGCCGTAACCGGCTTCTCAAATCGCGAAAACCGCCGTATTTGCCCCAATTAGATGCCTCGGTCATAGCAAAAAGGAGCAAAAAGACGGCTGAAGATTTTTGAAACCTCACTTGTTCTATTGTCGTAGTACAATGGTGTAAGCGATGTTCCACATAGATACCAAGCACCCGACGCCGCTTTATCACCAGCTCGAACGATCGATTAAGTTCGCGATTGCCACTGGAAAGCTGCGGATTGGCGATCAATTGCCGACGGTGCGCCAGCTCGCGGTCGAGTTGAAAATCAACGCGAACACGGTCGCAAAGGTCTATGCGGAATTGGAGCGTTCGGGCGTACTGCAGACGCGGCGCGGGGTCGGCACTTTTGTGCAGGAGCGGCCGGCGGAAGTGGTATTCAATCGCCGGGATCGCGAGCGACATCTGCGCGAGATAACGGATCACTTCATTGCCGAGACGCACTCGCGCGGATTCTCGATTGATGAAGTGATCGAACATCTGGAAAGTAGAAAGAAGCGGCGCGCGAATTAAGTTGTGCGACTTGGTGATTTGCGACGATTCGCAAATCAGCAACTTGCGCCACAGAGCGCGGAAGGAGAATCAAAAATGGCTAATATTCAACTCGTGTCATCCGTCGAGAATCGCAGCAACCTGCCGTCGCCGACGGCGCCGCGAGTAAATTTCGTGCAGGGCGTCGCGTTCCTCGCGCCCCTCGCGCTCGGTGCGTTATCGACCCTGCTCACGTGGAGTCCAGCCGGAGTGATCATCGGATTGCTGCTCGGCTTGTTGCTCGCGCAGTCGCCGAAGATCGCGCGTCAGTGGGAGCGCGCCGTTGTGCTGCGGCTTGGCAAGTACGTGGGCCTGCGCGGTCCGGGATTGTTTTGGTTAGTTCCGTTTGTCGACAATGTTTCTGCATGGGTAGATCAGCGTGTCATCACGACGGCGTTTGCTGCCGAAGAAACTCTGACCAGCGACACCGTCCCCGTGAACGTGGACGCTGTGCTTTTCTGGATGGTCTACGATCCGGAAAAGGCCGCACTCGAAGTGCAAAACTATCCGCAGGCAGTGAGTTGGGCGGCGCAGACGGCTCTGCGCGACATCATTGGCCGCACCTCGTTGAGCGATCTGTTGCGCGGCCGCGAACGGATCGAAGATGAGTTGCAGAAACTGATCGACGAACGTTCAAACCCCTGGGGCGTGACCGTTCAATCAGTCGAGATGCGTGACGTAGTGATCCCCGATGCGCTACAGGACGCCATGTCCCGCGAGGCGCAGGCTGCAAGAGAGAAACAGGCGCGCATAATTCTGGGCCAGGCTGAAGTCGAGATTGCCCCCTCGTTTGAAACGGCTGCTCGCTCGTATCGCGACAACCCGACAGCGCTACAC
>JBKPPE010000443.1:0-3394 GCA_046733375.1 Acidobacteriota bacterium
CAGTGAGTGAGAGAATTAGATGAACCCATGGGGAACGCTCATCCTAACGCGCCGAGACGTGGCTTCGCTGCTAACAATTGACGAATGCACGCTTGCGGTTGAGCGCGTCTTCAAGATCTACGGGGAAGGCAAGACATCACCACCAGAAGTCTTGGGCGTACACGCGCACAACGGCGGAGTTCATATCAAGGCAGGCATTTTGGAACTGGACCGGCCCTATTTCGCTGCCAAGATCAACGCCAACTTTCCGCAAAACCCCAAACGCGGATTATCTGTTGGGCTAGCACCCCGAGGCAGCAATGTAGGCGTTACCAAACCAGCTGGGAGGGGATAGTCGGTGCCCACCACTCTTTAATGCCGATGCTTACTATGTTTGATGAGATGCCGCGCCTCCGCTTCTTCGACTGAGTGGCTTTGGGTTAGCTTAATGTCCTTCTTGGCCATCTGGACCAGCTTCCCATAGTGCTTGTGAAGAGTGTCGAGCTCATCTTCGGTAAGATCTTCGACATCGATTAAGTTATTGCTCGCGCCTTCCAGCGCCGCAACTATCTCATTGAGTTTGAGGTGAATCGCCTGCGCATCCTTGTTTTGCGTGCGCTGAATCAGAAAGACCATCAGGAAGGTTACGATCGTCGTGCTTGTGTTAATTACAAGTTGCCAGGTGTCAGAGAAGTGAAACAATGGACCGGTCAACCCCCAAACAATAATCACCGACAGAGCCAGAATGAACGACATTGACGTTCCGGTGGCTTTGGTTGCTTTGAGTGAGAACCGCTCGAGGATTTGGCTAAGCTTGTTGCTTTTCTTTCGCACCATAATTAGCCCGTCACAACGTACAAGCTATTCCACGCTCTTATCTTTCTCGTCCATGGCGTCACCGTCGTGACCGTCCAAAGCATCATTGAGGAATAGCGGGGTGGCGGATTCCTGTTGGACGATTTCTTTGACCGGTTCTTTGGTCTCTTTGTCACTCAACCCTTGACCGAGTTCGTAACCGGCTTGCCAGTACTTCGTGTCTTCAGAATTGAGTCCAGCTTCAACTCCCCGCGTGAATTCGCGGGAATTCGCATCCACATTTGTCTCTTGGTTATCGTTCATGGTCTCTCCTCTGAGTTAATTAGTTATTTTCTAACGCCATCCTTGGACTTGGCTAACGAATTGCGCGTTGAGCTACGCTCCCGACGAGTTGGCAAAAGCACAATTTCCTTTCGCTGCGCGTCGCGGCGCAGCCACGGACCGCTCCAACTTGGTCGTTAGCTGGCCGACCGGCTCACGTAATGTTCGCTTTGTACGCGCTGCTCACTCGACCCGAGTAAGTTTCAGTCGGGTTTCGCTGGCCGGGCCAGATGATGTTGCAACGCGGTCGCCGATGCGAACACTGAGGTCCGTGTTTTTCTGGATGAGCCAAAGTGTTGTTCCTTCGATCCGAAATTGGTTTTTCGCTGCTCCACCGGCCATGAAGTTCGGAGATCTGGAGACCACCGGGCGTAGGGTTAACGTCTCTCCCGCTACCTCATAGGTACCCGAATTAGCCACGAAAGAATCGTATGCTGCAATCTTTTCCTCGTTCGTGGGGTCCTCTCCTTTGAACAAGCTGCGCGGTTGGTTTCCTGGAATCCACATGACGCTGTAATGCTTCCGGGCAAAGATAATCAACCCGGGCTGCGGGGTTGCCACATTTGCTGCGTCCGCACCCGTGACAACGATCTCTGTCACCTTCCAGACGCCTTCGATTGGTTTCTTTGTAGAGTTCTGCGCCGATATGGCGGTAGTGCACAATACCAGTATCGTCAATCCCTTTATTATTCGAAACATGCTTCACCTCCTCCAGTTGATATGGCTCTCGATTTTGTCCAGCTAACGAATCGCGAGTTGAGCGCCACTCACGGATGACATGGCGAGAGCGTTATTTAAGGATCACTTCGCGCATAAACTTCGTGCCCATGACGTCTCGAATTTTCGACCGATCCGTGTACCCTTGCATACCCTTTTGGTCGTCAATTCCAGTGGCCTGTCGAAGCACTTCGTCTGCTTTCTCTTCATTCTTCTCAAGTGAGGCAAAGCTATCGTATTCACGCAGGATCAGCATATTCCAACCACTATCATCATCCTGGCCGCGTAAAATCTTGTAGGATTTCATGAAGCCATTCTTGATGGAAATATCTGACTCTTTCTTCAGTTGCGTGTCCAGGTATTCTAGGTAAGCTTGATCCATCCCCGGATGGATTCTGATTGTGGTTACACCCCACACCGTGCCTGGGGTGAAGTATTTGTGGACCTGTCCATAGACTGAAACAGCCAGCAGGAGCAGAACCGCGACGAGTGAAGCGAGAATCAATTTGTGTAGTCTCTTCATTGGAGTTTCCTTTCGTTTGGTGAAGGCTTAATAGACAAGAAAAAGCTTGTGCTATTAGAGGCGGATTGACCAGGTCGGGCCTGGTAGCGCACTACTTAGTCTAATAGTAAGACGAACTAAACGCTTATACAGATGGCATTGTCAGCCGTCTGTTAGTTAGCACACATAGCCGCGTGCTAGGAAAAATGTGCATGGGCGCACTGCATACCGCGCATGCTGCCTGATTTGGTGTCGCTGGCGGACGTTTGGGGGATGATGGGTCAGATCCTGATGAATGAAAGAAGCTCTCTTTTCAGTCAAGTCGCCTTTCAAGTGGCGCCGCATAAATACCGTAGTAAATAAGGAATTGTCACTTCCTGCCGTAAGTTGTTTGAGAATTTGGGAGTGGAGGGTTAAGGCGGGATTATTAAGACGAAGGAGGGTCGTTTAAGCTAACTTATTTCCATGCTCGCGCCACCGAGTCAGAAACTGGCGGACGACCATCTTAAGTTGGACAGCCTTTTGCAGGATGTCAAATCCGCGGTGGCCAACGAGAATCTCCCCTTGGTTCTAACGCAGGTCGATCTATTTTGGGCGCAGCTCGCCGTTCATATTAGGGCTGAGCATCTTTGCTTGTTCCCAGCGGTCATGAATGCTATCAAGAACTTTGACCCTAATGCCCCTGATGTTCCGACACGTTTAGAGATCAACAAATCCATTGCGCGTTTGCGCGCAGATCATGATTTCTTTATGAAGGAGTTGGGTTCGGTAGTGCAAGAATTGCGCGTCGTCCACGACGAACACAGAGGAGTTAGCAAACCGATCGTGCAATCTGTCCACGAGAAAGTAACGGCTATCGAACGTCGTCTCATCGACCACAACGCGAGAGAAGAAACCGAGGTATATCGCTGGATATCAAAACTTCTGCCGTCTGAAACAACGACGGAATTAGAGCGAGCCGTAACTGCACAGCTTGAGAACTTACCGTGTCGGTTTGTCGACAACAAATGAGGCTTACAAGCTTGCGTGCAGGATGACTATTACCTTGCGGGCTCACAT
>JBKPPE010000444.1:0-3978 GCA_046733375.1 Acidobacteriota bacterium
GGTCACGACGCCCTCGAGAAAGTATTTGGAAGAGCCGGGTATGCTGGTCAGTCTCTGTGCGATCAACCCGCCGGTGCAACTTTCAGCCACCGCCACAGTGAAGTCGGTCATCGACAGACGACGCCCGATCACCTCCTCCATCGTCTCGCCGCCAAATGAAAAAACTGAATTACCCAGTGCCTTTTCGATCTTCAGCGAAAGATCGTCCAGTAAGGCGTCGGCGTCTGCTTCGGTGCGACCGTGCGCACGCAGGTGAAGTTCGATTTCGGTGCTGTTGAAAAGAATCGTCGTCTGCGGATTTTCGTACTTGGTGTAAATGGGCGAAATCTTTTCATCGACGGCTGATTCGCCCATGCCCGTGACGCGCAGGAGCCGCGTGGCAAAGCGCGTGTCGCCCGCGAGCTTACCGATACGCGAAAGCACGTGATTCTCAAACATCGGTTTCATCTCGCGCGGTGGGCCCGGCAACAAAGCGATCGCACATTCCTTTTCTTCCAGATACAGGCCCGGTGCAGTGCCGTTCGGATTGGGCAGAACCTCAGCGCCGTCTATCACCATGGCTTGCCGCGAATTTCGCTCCGGCATGTTCACGCCGAAACTCTGGAATCGCGCCCGGATTTCTTCCAGGACGTTTTCATCGAGCGACAATCTTCGTCCCAAAGCCCGCGCGACAACTTTGCGAGTGATGTCGTCCTCCGTCGGACCTAATCCCCCCGTAGTAACGACAACACGGGAACGTTTCACCGCGTCCTTTACCACTTCTTCGAGCCGCGCATCATCGTCTCCGACGATTGTTTTCAATTTCACATCGATGCCGATCCGATTGAGCTGATCAGTCAGCCAGAGACTATTGGTGTCACTGCGATTCGGCGAGAGCAGCTCCGAACCAATGGCGATGATTTCAGCGGAGAGCATTTAGTGGCACAGACTTTAGTCTGTGGTGCGCATTTTATACACAGACTAAAGTCTGTGCCACTGCGTTTGTCGATCGTCATTGGCGTCGCTTATAGTCAATCTTTTTCACAACTCATGGCAAAAGAATCCTATTACATCGTTGCCCTGCCCGGTGACGGCATCGGGCCCGAAGTTCTTAATCAAGCTCTGCGCGTGCTGCGGGCAGCCGGTGAACTTTTTCAGATCAATTTTCGCATCGAAGAAATTCCTTGCGGCGGTAGTTACTACGCTGAACATGAAATCGAATGGCCCGAGGGCTCGTTCGAAAAGTGCGAAGCCGCGGACGCGATTCTGCTCGGCGCTGTTGGTCACGAAGTCAACGGCAAAACTGTTTTCACCAAACCCGGCAAACCATATCCGGAGCCTCAACTTGCCGGATTTGCGCAGGTAATCGGCAATCGGCAGAAGCTGGATTTGTATGCGAATGTGCGGCCCGTCAAGCTCTACACCGGCGTGAAGCACAAAATTCACGGCGAGCTGAAGCAGGTTTGGGAACCGGGCAAAGTTGATTACGTCGTCATTCGCGAAAACACGGAAGACGCCTACACGGGCGAGACACATGAAATCGCCGAGGGGCGCATGACGCCGATCAAGATCACGCGTCGCGCGACCGAACGCGTGGTGAGGTATGCATTCAATCTCGCTCGTCGGCGCAACCAGCAGATGAAAGTCACTTGCGTCGATAAGTCGAACATCGTCGGCGCGCATCGCTTTTTCCGCGATGTGTTTCGCGAAGTCGGTCAGAAGGAATTCTCCGATTTGAAGCTCGACTACGCTTACGTCGATGCGTTTTGTCAGTGGCAGATTCGTAACCCGGAATGGTACGACGTTGTGGTCGCTCCGAATTCGCCCGGCGATATCATCAGCGATAACGGCGCGACGACGGCAGGCGGCCTCGGACTCGCGGTCGGGGGAAACATCGGCGACGAGCATGCGATGTTTGAACCAATTCACGGCAGCGCGCCGAAGCACGCGGGAAAAGACAAAGCGAATCCACTCGCGGCGATTTTGTCCGCACAGATGATGCTTGATTGGCTCGGCGCGCGTCACGACGACGAGCGATTGACACACGCTGCTGAGAAAATGGAAGCCGCAGTCGAGGAACTCCTCAGCGAAGGCAAGACGTTGACTTACGATTTAATCGGTGAAGAAAAAGCGTCGCGATGTAGCGAAGTCGGAGCGGCCGTAGAAGAGAAACTCACGGAAACCCGACCGTGAGTGTTTAGAGGCGGGCTACCGCCCGCCAATGCTCAGGAAACAAGAAAGGCGGGCAGTAGCCGCCTCTAAACGAACTCGCAACCCTAGGCTACCTTTTACTCAGAATCCGCTCTTCGATCTTCGGCAAACTCAGAATCACGCTATCGCCCACCGCTTTTAAACTCTTCGGAGCAATTTTATCCAGCGTGTCATCTTTCGTGTGCCACTCGTCATAAGTCGCGAGTTGAATGATGTCGAGCGCATCTATGCCGGCGCGGAGAAATGGCTTGTGGTCGTCGTCGTCAACGCCCTCGTGGCCGTCGGTGAATTGCTTTCCGTAACCCGCGTCGCGCGCCGTCTGCCACACAATATCGACGAGCCAACGGCTGCTTAGTTCGGGCCGATCGAGTCGCAAGTTCTTCGATCCCATCATATCGAGCAGGATCATTGCGCGAATTCGTTTCAGTTCGTTCTTGGCGATCAACTGCTGCACCATGTACCGACTGCCGTAGGTGTTATCCGGCTGGGCCTCAGTCTCGCCGGTGCGCGTAAAATTCTTGCAGTCTGTCCATTCGGCACAGAACGCCTCTTCGCCGTCGAAGAAAACAAACCAGTAAGTCAATTTCGGTTTCGGTTTTTGCGCCGCGAGTACGCGCGCCATCTCAATTAGGGTACCGGTGGATGAGCCACCGTCGTTCGCACCAACGAATTTGAAGTCCTTGAAATATTTCGTGTCATAGTGGCTGGAGATGATGATTACATCCGATGACTCGCCGGGAAGCTCCGCGATCACGTTCACCATCTTCTTTCCACCCTGCGGTGTGATTGGATAAAACTCTTCAGTCGTAACGTTAAGGCCCGATGATTTCAACTGATCGATAATGTAGTTCCGCGTCTTTTCCAATTCGGCTGAGCCAGCCGGTCTCGGGCCGAACTCAACTTGTTTACGCACGTGTTCGAAAGCGCGATCGGCATCGAAATCGGTCGTCGTTTTCGGCGCAGGTGAATCCGCCGCGGGAGTCGTCGCGCTTGGCTGATTCTTATTGCTGGGGCAACCTAAAAGCGACAGCGGCAAAATGACCGCAAACGCTAAAGTAAATAATTTGAACGGCGGCATTGCGACGTGGAAATTTTGAGATGACATCCCTGAACTTTTTCAGCGTGCGCCGGCGGTTTTCTTTCGCGACGCCTTCGCTTTCCGGCAATCGACACAGATGCCGATCATTCGCAAGAGATGCTCAGTCAGCTCAAATCGATGCTTCGCGGCCATCGCATCTTGAATCGCTTCCAATTCAGGCGAATAGAATTCGATGATCCTGCCGCACTCGGAACAGATCATGTGGTCGTGATGTTGATGCTTGTAGTTGTGTTCGTAGTGCGCACGGCCGTCGCCAAAGCGCACCTCACGAGCCAGGCCAGCCTCCGTCAACAACCGCAGGGTGCGATACACCGTCGTCTGTCCGACTGTCGGATCCTTTTCGCGCACTAATCGGTAAAGATCCTCACCAGACATGTGTCCCTCAGTCTTCAGAAACACTTCGAGGATCAGATCGCGCTGCGCGGTACGCTTCAGCCCCTTCTTTTGAATGTGTCTTAGGAAGACTTCCTGCTCTTCGGTCATGAGTTGCGTAGGAATGCCGCTCGAAGCAACTGCATTCTACCATCAGTGAGCGGTGGGCAGTGAGCAGTGGGCTGTGAGCGTAAGGAGTGGGCGGTGGGCTGTGAGCGTTAGTGGGCGGCGGGCAGGGACCAGTGGGCTGTGAGCGTTAGTGGGCGGTGGGCGGTGAGCGTAAGTAGTGGGCAGTGAGCGGTGGGCAGTGAGCAGTG
>JBKPPE010000445.1:0-3667 GCA_046733375.1 Acidobacteriota bacterium
CAGAACGGCTCATATACGGTCGTGGTGGATGCAGGCTCGGAATATGAGAAGTCGCGTGAACCCGTAAACTTTGATCGTGAATCAGGTGGCAATCGCGTCGTTCAGGTAACGATTCAACTCCAGCCCAAAGTTGATTCGGCCAATCCGATGTTCGCCAACGTTCCTGAAAAAGCTCTCGGCTTTTATCAGAAAGGTACCGCAGCAGCGAAGAAGGGCGACGCCAAAGCGGCCGTCGAATCGTTCAGCGCAGCAGTGGCCGCTTATGCCAACTTTCCCATGGCCCTCAGTGAGCTCGGTACGCAGTACATGATTCTCAAGGACATGGACAAAGCCGGTGAAACGTTTGAGGCTCTGCTGAAACTCAAACCCACCGATGCGACTGCGCACCTTAATCTCGGAATCATCGCCTTCAATAAAAAGAAGATGGACGATGCCGAGTCGCATCTGCGAAAAGCGGTCGAATTGAAGAGTCCCGGTCCGAGCGCACACTACTATCTTGGACTAACGTTCATCAGCACCAAGCGCTACCCGGACGCGATAACGGAGTTTCAGGCGGCTATCAGCAATGGCGGTGAGAACCTCGCCAACGCGCACAAGTATCTTGGCGGTCTCTACATGGGCCATCCGGATAAGAGACAGGAAGCAATCAGCGAGTTGGAGAAGTATCTGGCGCTCGATCCGAAAGCCTCCGACGCGGAACGTATCAAGGCCACGATCCAGGACCTGCGCAACAAGCAGTAACTATGGGGGGCTTCGCACGAGAGTATTGAATCCCGCCAACGGAAGTTGGCGGATCGTTCAAGTCCTTTCTAAAACCAATTCCTAACCACCACATTCTAATCCTGCCCACGGAAGTGGGGCGGATACTTCAGGTCCTTTACTATTTATCTTGTCGATGAATAGGTCGGACTTGAACAATCCGCCCACTGCCGTGAGCGGGATTGTAAAGGCGTGGTGTGCGAGGTCTTATAGAAAGGAATTTGAATGATCCGCCCACTGCCGTGGGCGGGATTCTTGTGCACAGCCATCAGGCTTACTGTCTTTTGAGATCGAGCAGGTGTCCGAGTTTTTCTTTCTTGGTGCGGAGGTAGCCGGCGGCGTCTTCGCTGGAGTCGACCTCAATCGAGACTCGCTCCACGATTTGTAGTCCCGCCTCTTCCACGGCCTGGAGTTTCAGAGGATTGTTGGAAATGACTTTTACCTGGCAGAGGCCGAGGTCGAAGAGGATCTCGGCACACTGTCGATAGTCTCGCAAATCGACCGCGAGCCCCAACCTCTCATTTGCTTCGACCGTATCCGCGCCGAGATCCTGCAACGCGTAAGCCCGGATCTTGTTGACGATGCCGATACCGCGCCCTTCCTGCTGCTGGTAAACGATTGCGCCCCGGCCTTCCTGCTGAATCATCTGCATGGTCTGATGAAGTTGCCGCCCGCAATCGCATTTGATCGAACCGAAAACGTCTCCTGTCAAACATTGTGAGTGAATCCGAACCAACGTGGGGACGTCGCGCCTCATCTCTCCTTTAAAGAGGACTACAAATTCCTCTTCGGTCGTGAGAGAGCGGTAAGCCGCGATTTGAAAGTCGCCCCATTCAGTGGGCAAATTGGCCACCGCGACGCGTTCAATCGTTCCGGTTTGAACGGAATCGCAACAGCTCTCCAAAGTAGTTTTTTTCGATGATTGGACTTCCATGGCTCTTTTTGAGGTCTAGTAATTATAGGAGGATGCTTGAGGAGCTACAAGCGGGCGACCTTTATCCACAGATTACACAGATTACACAGATTCCATTTAATCAATCTGCGTAATCTGTGGATAAAGCACCCCCATTATTCTGCAACGAAGCCCCAGCGCCGGCGTTTAATCTTCCGGCGTTTGCGATTGATTCCTAAGGCCGTGTATCCTTTTCTCGAAAGTTTGGCCTGCCGATAGGCTCGCGACGAGGTTTTCTTCCAGTGAATAACAGTCTTAACCTGGCCTCAAAACCGTTCAGTAATCGTATTCTTCCGTGGGCCCTCACGGCGATCATCCTGTTTGTGTCTTTGATCGGCCTGGTCTTCGTGATAAAGCTCACTACCAACGCGAAGAATGAAGCCAGTGTCCTCGAAGCTGAAATCAACGTCTTGAAACAGCGCGAACATGCCGGGCTGGAGGCCGCCAAGAGGCTGCAGCAGGAGCTTTCCGCCGATCAGAAGCAGGCACTCCCGGCGGCACATGCACTGGTCGATCGCAAGGCGTTTTCATGGTCCAGATTACTTGCCGATCTAGAGACGTCGCTGCCCGCAAAGGTCAAGGTCACACGCATCGCCGTGCGTGAAGTATCCAGACAGGCCGATCAAACTGTTGCCCAACTTGATCTGGCCGTCTTCTCCCAGGACCCAGCCACAGTCAACGCCATGATTTCGTCGATGCATGACGAAGGCATTTTTCAGGCTGAGATTCGAAATCAGAGTCTTCAAAAAGGGCGTGGCGAGGCGGGCACTGAGTATGAACTGTCTGTGGTTTACCGAGCCCGCTCCGGCTATGCATCAGACAATGTCGCTGCAGTTGATCAGACGAGGAAAGGAGGCGACCTTCCGAGATGAATCCTGAACCAAAGATGGAGGCTCAGAGCCAATCGACGCGTAGCTTTAGCGTGCGTATGAGTGAGTTTTTTGATTCCCGTCGTGGAAAAATGTTTGGTATCGCAGAAGTGATCGCACTGGTCGGAAGCTGTTTCGTCCTCACGCTCGTCCTGTTGAGCTATCTGTATTTTCTGGTGCCGGCCCGCTCCAAAGTTACTTCATTGCAGAATGATCGACAGCAGACATTGAGTAACCTCGAGACGCTCGACAAGCTTGTCGGCAAAGAAACAAACTCCAAAGAAACAGTCGATCGTATTTCCACGAGTCTCAATCAGTTTGAAACTAAACATCTGCCACGCGTGGACCAGGGACGCCTGGATTTGTATGAAGAGCTCAATCAACTGATCATTAAGAACAGCGTTCGCAATACCTCAGGTCCAACGTACACGACGCTCGATCCGACGGGCACCAAGTCCACTTCCGGAAAAACCGTCGTGACGAAGTGGCAGAGTTTCTATCCCGGAATCGCTGTGACAGTCACGGTTGAGGGTGAGTATCAGAACGTCCGCCACTTCATTCGCGACGTAGAGCGCAGCAAACAGTTTGTAGTGATAAACGAAGTCGAACTTCAGCGTGCATCTCAGAACAATCAACCGGCGTCTTTGGAGGAAGGCGCTGCCGGCGCTGGTTCGGGTACTCGCGCCTCGCTGGTGACGCTCCAGTTAAGCATGTCGACTTACTTCCAGCGTCCCGGCGCTGAGGTAGTTCAGGAATAACGACGATGCAGGTAGTCGATCTAAATAAGCCAGGCGAGAAGAAGAAACTATTAATCGCCGCCGGTCTCGGGCTGGGAGCAATCCTTGTTCTCTGGTGGGCATTATTTGGTTTCGGCGACCGTAAGCGACCGCCGGCGAGGACCACGGCGTCTGCGACCCCGCAGCAGCGCAACACACCAGGCACGCCTCGTCCCCAGGCGCCGGCGCCAATAGCCGAAGTGCAAACGCTCGCGACTTTGACCCCGGTTGAGTATGTGCAATCGTCCTATAGTGCTCCGGACCCGCGACGGAACATATTTTCTTACTATGATCCGCCAAAGCCTGCGCCT
>JBKPPE010000446.1:0-3396 GCA_046733375.1 Acidobacteriota bacterium
GCTCTGGAGAAGCGACAGTTTGGACTACTACGGATTTTGACGCATTGGGCCGTGTCAGGTATGTAACCACACCCGATGGCGCTGTTGTCAACTCCCGACTACGCCGGCACTCGCTCTCTGAGAGGCTAGCCAGGACTGGACTTTTGGTTTTACCTTGTCCAACTTTGATTGCCTTCTTTACTTGGGCCACACCACTTCGCTACATGGAGATGAGGGGCAGTTAGTTTGAGATCGTGATTGTGAAGACAAGCCTCGGCGTTTTCAATGTTCTTTAGAAGTGCATTGAGCAACTTCCACGCCTCGCGCAGTTGCTCCAGTTCCTTGGCTTCGCCGCTCGTCAATCCGACCGAACTCATAGGTCGAACTTAGGGAGCTAATTTTCGGTTGGCAACGTCGTTTGACGTTGCTCACTGAGGACAAGCAAAATAGCTCCTAACGTGTCACACCTCGCAAAAACGTAAACAGGCCGTCCACTTGGGTCGCAAGCCCGTTCCAGAAAAGAACCTGGTTGCAAATTATGTTCAGAAGAATAGGACATTTGCTCGACAAACAATAATTCGTACGGTTTAATGCTCGTCACGTTTGCTCTTATCTTGCCGTCTCCTGTGCAGCCATGCCAACCCTTTTGAAGCGTGCGATGAGCTGCTTAAGCTCAGTTCTCATACTGATGTCTTTCTGTTTCAGCGTCAGCCAAACCGCCTTAGGTCAACAGCCAATCGATGATGTTAATCCAATGATTGGCACGACTGGTCCAAGTGTCTTCGATTATGGTGGCATGATACCTGGCGTCACACGTCCGTTCGGTATGACACACTGGACCCCGGAGAGCCGCGAAAGCAAGATCAGTGTTTGTCCATATAATTATAACGACACCATGATACGGGGGTTTCTCGGGACTCATCAGCCCGCAATCTGGATGGGAGACTATGGTTACGTGAGTCTAATGCCATCAGTTGGCGAGTTGAGGATCGACAAGAAATATCCATTCCGCCATCAAGACGAAGTCTCTGCACCGAATTATTATTCTGTTGAAATGGGTGCCGTCGACAGCAGGATCAAGACCGAGCTGACGGCCACGACTCGTAGCGGTTTTCTCAGGTTTACTTTTCCCGCTTCCCGGGCTTCGCACATTGTTGTTACCGCGATCCGTTCCCAGCAATTCACAGGTTTTGTTCACATTGATCAGAAGAACCAGGAAATCACTGGCTACAATCCAGATCGGATGTCGGCAGAACTAGGGCCACCGCTGCCCAACTTTAAAGGCTACTTCGTGATTCAGTTCCGAAAACCATTTACCTCTTTTGGCACATGGGAAGGGGAAACTTTCCACGATAACAGCGAGCAGCAGACAGGCCACCGAATGGGTGCCTATGTCACCTTTCCTACCACGCAAGGAGAGGTGACGGAAGTCAGAATAGGTACCTCATTTATTAGCATTGATCAGGCGAGAGACAACTTAAAACAAGAAATACCTGATTGGAATTTTGAGCGAATAAAATCGGACGGTCGCAGTATCTGGAATGAAGCACTGAGCAAGATCAAGATTCAAGGGGCATCGAAAGATGACCGGGTCAACTTCTATACAGCGATGTATCACACGCTGTTGTTTCCGAGAATCTTTTCTGAGTATGGACGTTACTATAGCGCTTTTGACGATCGCGTACATGATGGCGTCTCGTACAACGACTATTCGCTCTGGGACACATTCAGAGCCGAGCATCCTCTGCTGCTACTGACTCAACCGCATCTAGTTCCGGATATGATCAATTCCCTTCTACAGATGTACGAAGAAGGGGGCTGGATGCCGATGTGGCCCAATCCTACCTATTCCAACATCATGATCGGCACTCATGCTGACAGTGTCATTGCAGACGCCTACGTAAAAGGCATTAGGGGTTTCGATCTACGGAAGGCTTATGCGGCAACTTACAAAAACGCCATGACGCCGCCCGATGGAGATGCGACAAACAGATGGGCCGATCGCGCTCCCTGGACTGCCTTTGAGGCGCGAGGAGGCCTCGCCTGGTACAAACAACTCGGTTACGTTCCAATTGACAAGACAGACGAGTCGGTCTCGCGCACGCTTGAATTCGCCTACGATGATTTTTGCGTAGCGCAAATCGCGAAGGCAGTGGGAAAACAAGACGTTTACGAGATCCTTATGCAAAGAAGCCGGAATTACAAGAACCTCTATGATCCGGCTATAGGTTTCATGCGTCCAAAAAAATCAGATGGAAACTGGGACGAGGAAGCGTGGGCCTCTAAAGAAGACCGAAAGCCAGGCTTCACAGAAGGTAGTCCGTGGACCTATTTGTTCTGCGAGATGCAGGACATTCCCGGCATGATTGCCTTGATGGGTGGAAATGAGAAATTCGCCGCGAAGCTGGATGAGAATTTTTTCGGTGGACATTACCGCCATGACAACGAACCAGGACATCATTACACGTATCTCTACGACTATTGTGGCCAACCCTGGAAGACGCAAGAAAACGTCAGAGAGACAATGGCTTCTCAGTACCATAATGGACCAGCAGGTCTAAGTGGCAACGACGACTGTGGACAAATGTCAGCCTGGTATATTTTTAGTGCGCTGGGATTCTATCCAGTAACTCCGGGCACTCCTGTTTACGCTATAGGCAGCCCACTTTTCGGAAGGGCGACGATCACGTTGGGACCTCCATATAAAAAAGGTTCGTTCACCGTCATTGCACGCAACCAGTCCAAGACGAACAAATACATTCAATCAGCTACGCTAAATGGAAAACCCTTAAAAGTGCCCTTCATTAACCATTCTGACATTGCCAACCGCTCTACTCTCGTTTTTGTTATGGGGCCAAAGCCAAATAAGAAGTGGGGAATCGGGAAGTTGCAGTGAAGATTCATACTCGAATTAAACTCCGTACCCAATTAATTCCTGATCCACGCACTTAACTGTCTGTAGCAACAAACTGGTCGAGAAGGCCGCTCATTCCAAACGCTAGCTTCTTTAAGAAGCAACGAACCGGCTTCAACTTGTGAGGTGTGATAAATGAAAATTTATCTGGCGGAAGTTATTGGCACGATGATCATGATCATTCTCGGCGACGGTGTTGTTGCTAACTGTCTACTCAATAGATCGAAAGGACAGAACAGCGGTTGGATGGTGATCACGACTGCCTGGGGTTTGGCGGTGATCATCGCCATCTTTTGTGTCGGACGGATCAGCGGTGCACACCTGAACCCGGCAGTTACCGTCGGGCTTGCGTCTTTGGGTTCATTTCCCTGGACGCAGGTGCCCGGTTACATTCTGGCTCAAATTCTGGGTGCATTCATTGGAGCCATCGTAGTCTGGTTGCTCTACCTACCGCACTTTGAGGAGACGCAGGAGAAGGACCTTAAACTAGCAGTATTCTGTAC
>JBKPPE010000447.1:0-4751 GCA_046733375.1 Acidobacteriota bacterium
GTTCAGCACTTATGCATCTGTCCGCGGTAACGACAGCACTTCGCCGAACCTCGGATTGACACAGTCAATGCTGGTTCCGATCAGTCCGGTTAGCGGCGGCTCGTTTGGCGTGCATCCAAACCTGGCGCCGGAAGTAGCAAATTCGGGGGTAGCTCCCGGTTTATTTGGTCCGGCTGGGCCGTGGAACGATGGCAAACTCGCAATACTCTGTAACTACGGCTCGCTCTTGCAGCCGACGACGAAGGCGCAGTATCAGAGCAACGTGAATGGAGCGTTCAGGCCCTATCAATTGTTTTCTCACTCCGATCAGGTCAATCAACAAATGACTTCGATTTGCAAAACCACCGGCCAGACTGGCTGGGGTGGTCGCATCTCAGATGCGACCGGTTCGCTGAACGGGCCGACCGTACTGCCGATGAGTGTTTCCGTGGCGGGGACGAATCTGTTCGAAACTGGCGTCGCCAGCCGGCAATTGGCGATTGGTACCGGCACGCTGTCCAGCGTGCTCAATCTGAACTGGAATGGTCCGTCGTCTGCTAATCCGTTTACGACCAACAGCAGCTACCGGCAGATACTCGGCTTTGACAGTGGCGCTTTGTTAATCAAAGGCGCGAGTGACACGACAAATCAAGCATTGAATGCTGATCAGACCTTGAATCAACCCGATCCGACAATTCCGACACCACCGAACACGACGGCGTTTCCGAACACAGGAATCGGCAATCAACTGAAACAAGTTGCCAAGCTGATTAAGATTAAAGACACACTCGGTATGAAGCGCCAAATTTTCTTCTGCTCGCTCGGTGGTTACGACACACACACCAATCAAACCTCGGCCACACCAACCTCACCGAACGGCGCCGGCGGTCAGGGCAATTTACTTACGCAGTTAAGTCAGGCGATGCGCGCTTTCTACGACGAGCTGAACGCGCAGGGAAATGGCAGCAACGTAACTCTCTTTACGATCTCCGATTTTGGTCGCACGTTTCAAGCGTCAGGCACCGGCGCGGGGACGGTCGGCACAGATCACGCGTGGGGAAGCCACGCATTCATTATGGGCGGTGCAGTGCTTGGCCGAACTCTTTACGGCACCTATCCGACGCTGGCGCTCAATAGTCCGAACGACGATGGCGGGGGCCGTGGGCGGTGGATACCGACCACTTCTATCGATCAATACGGCGCAACGCTGGCGAGTTGGTACGGTCTCGACCCTGCTTTATTGACGAGTGTATTTCCAAACCTCAGCAAGTTCCCGACACAGAACCTGGGGTTCCTCGGTTAGGGCGAAATGCTGTGGCGGGCAACGCCCGGCGCTAGTCTCCTCGGCGGTGATTGAGCATCTGATTGAAACTGCTCAATCATCGTCGAGTTGTTTTTGGTAATCTTTGACGGTCGGCCCGATGAACTCACTGCGAGAAATCGCGACGGTCTTGCTCCTGCTTTTCGCGGGGGCTTGGCTGATGTTTGTGCAGCCTCGGCCGTATTCTGCGCGAGTTGCGGCTGTGCGACAGCATTTTGTCGAATCGAATCAGCGACCAGACGGTGCCGCTAATTTCACCGCTCGCTTGCCGCTTGCGTTCGAACAAAACGCGGGTCAGACAGATCCCCACGTCAAGTTTATATCGCGCCAGGGCGGCGTCGATCTCTTGTTACTGGCGGACGCAGCCGAGCTGAATTTTCGTGACGCAGGTCGGCCGTTGCGCATGAGATTCGTGGGCGCGAATCGTAACGCAACGATTAGCGGCGCTGAATTGTTGCCTGGCCGTCAGAATTATCTGCTCGGAAACGATCCCGCGAAATGGCAGACGAACATATCGACCTTTGGCCGCGTTGTTTACGAAGAGATCTACCCGCGGACTAGTCTGGTCTTCTACGGCAATAACCGGGAGTTGGAATACGACTTCAGACTCTCCGTGGGTGCCGATCCGAAGACGATTCGAATATCCTTGGACAAAAGCGCGCGCCCACGTTTGCGCCAGGACGGCACCCTCACCGTTTCATTCGATGGCCGCGAGGTCACGCAACGTAAGCCGGTCATCTACCAGGAGGTTGCGGGCGCACGTCGCACCGTTAACGGCGGATACGTTTTAATCGATAAGCACACGGTCGGCTTTGAAGTGGGCGAGTACGATCGTTCGCAACCGCTCATCATCGATCCGACAATTGTTTTTTCAACTTATCTCGGCGGCGCAGGTGATGACAGCGGAAGCGCCATCACGCGTGATGCAAGCGGAAACATCTACGTCACCGGCAGCACGACGTCAGCGAACTTCCCGACGCAGGCCGCCGCGTACGCGACGAACAAAGGCCTGACGGATATGTTCGTCACGAAGATCAACCCGACGGCCACCAGCATAATTTATTCAACCTACGTTGGCGGCAGCGGCATTGACCGGGCGGGTGCGATCACGGTTGATGCGGACGGCAACGCATACGTCGTTGGTCGCGTCGGAGACACCTCTACCGATTTTCCCACCACGGCAGGGGCGCTGGCCCAGACATATCGGGGCGGAGATTTCGACGGCGTTGTGTTCAAGCTGAACACTGCGGGCAATGCTTTCGTCTACTCAACATTTCTGGGTGGCGAAGACAACGACTCAGCGGAAGGCATTGCGCTTGATTCGTCGCGTAACGCGTACGTTGTGGGCGGCACGCGCTCGAACGGGTTCCCGCTAACCGCCACAGCGTTTCAAAGCTTTCGCACGGGAGATACGGATGCTTATTTCACGAAGTTGAACGCGGCGGCTAGCGCCGTACTGTACTCAACGTTGCTTGGTGGCAGCAGCACCGACCGCAGCAGTGGCGTGGTCGTAGATTCGTCTGGTATGGCTTACGTCGCGGGTTACAGCGGTTCGGCGGATTTCCCGACGCAGAACGCGTTTCAGGAGTTTTCGGGTGGCAGCTTTGACGCATTTATCTGCAAGATCGATCCCGCGGCGAACGGCGCAGCCTCACTTCTGTTTTCGACGTACCTCGGCGGCATCGCGGATGACAAGGCTTATGGCATCGCGCTCGATAGCAGCGCGGCGAATCTCTATGTCGCGGGGCAAACTTCTTCAAACAATTTGCCGCTGTTGAATCCGGCGCAGTCGTCGTTCGGAGGAACCTACGACGCGTTCGTCGCGCGGGTAAGCACAACCGGAACTAAGATCTACACGACTTACCTCGGCGGCAGCGGCGACGACCGTGCGACGGGTGTTGCCGTTAATGCTGCAGGCGAAGCTTACGTCACTGGCTTTACGGCATCGACAAATTTTTCCACAGTGAGTCCACTACAAATTGCGAATGGTGGGGGCTTTGACGCCTTCGTTGCGAAGTTGAACGCCAGTGGCACGGTGTTTCTATATTCGACTTACTTTGGTGGTAGCGGGAACGAGAGCAATACCGCCACCGTTACGGCGACTAATCCAATTACTTTGGATTCAGCGAACAATGCTTACATCACTGGTTACACCGCATCGACCAACTTTCCCGTTGCGTCCGGGCTGCAAGCTGCATCGGCTGGCGGCCAGGACGTGTTTATCGCAAAGATTGCCGACACGACGCCGACCGCAGACTTCTCGCTTTCTATTTCTCCCGCCACCCGCACAGTGAGTCCGGGCGGGTCGACCACATACACCGTCACCGCGACTCCACAAGGCGGCTTTACGGGTACGATTTCACTGGCGGCGAGCGGCTTCTCAACCGACACGACCGCAAGTTTCAATCCGACCTCAATCGTGATCACGGACTCTTCTGCAAAGTCGACAACGCTGACGCTGAACACCGTCGCGGCGACAGCGCCAGGAACTTACCTCGTCAACGTCGACGCGATCAGTGGAAACGTACAGCACGGAACCTCGGCGCAGTTGATCGTGTCGGGTTCAGCGAGCGCCAACTTGACGATCTCAAAGACCGCATCACCTAATCCGGCAACGGCGTTAGCGAGTCTGACTTACCGTCTGGTCGTCATAAACAACGGACCCTCGCCCGCAAACAATGTGACGGTTACAGACACATTACCGGGCGGAATCAATTTCGTTTCCGCGGTGCCAACACAAGGCGCTTGCAGCGGCACAACCACGGTTACCTGCAACGCCGGTTTGCTAAATAACGGCGGCACGGTGATTGTGAATATCACCGTGGTTCCGCAATCGCCAGGTCAGTTCAGCAACACCGCAAGCGTTAGTGCGACTGAGCCCGACACCGACAACACGAACAACGCGGCAACGATTCAGACAACTGTTGGCCCGGCTACAACAGGACCATCACTATTCGACCCAAATCTTTCGGTGACGACTGTCGTAAGCGGACTGTCGCAGCCGACCAGCATGGCTTTCATCGGCAATAACGATTTCTTCGTGCTGGAAAAAAACACGGGCAAAGTTCAGCGCGTGACGAACGGCGTTATTCAGGGGGCAGTTATTGATTTGCCGGTCAACAGCGCTTCAGAACGCGGTCTGCTTGGCATTGCGTTGCACCCGAATTTCGCCAGCAATCGGTTCGTGTATTTGTACTGGACGGAAAGCAGCACCGGTGCTGACTCCACAAATCTGGCGGACGTCTTTCAACCGCTCTCAAACCGCGTCGATCGATACATTTGGAACGGTTCCGGTCTGGTGTTCGATCGCAATCTGATCAAGCTGCACGCATATCAAGCCGATCCAAATCAGTCATTGCGCGGAAATCACAACGGCGGCGTGCTGCGCTTTGGCCCTGACGGAAAGCTTTACGTCCTGATGGGCGACAACGGCCGGCGTGGTTTACTGCAG
>JBKPPE010000448.1:0-5568 GCA_046733375.1 Acidobacteriota bacterium
AAGTTAGCCGCGGATGAGCGCGGATACTTCGATAAGAAGAATAGGCAAATTCCATCGCTTCTTTCGCGCTCTTTCAATTCTGATCTGCGTTAATCCGCGTTCATCTGCGGCTAATTTCTTACGCTGATCGCATTGAAGAACAGGGGATAAGTCGCGAGCGATTGGCCGCGGTACTGCGGCCGAAAACCGAAAAGAATGATACGGCCTTTCCCCAGAGTAACTTCCACGAGCGCGGCTTTGCCCTTGATGCGATCCCCGCCGAGCAGCCAGCCGGAAACAAGTGGATCTTTGTCTTTTGGATACCAGGCAATGACGCGTAGCACGAGCATCTTGCTCGGGTCTCCGTTCACGAGCGGGACGCCCGTGCCACTCACTTCAAACACCGGCGAGTTCTCGACCCAGGCAATCGATTCTTTTGGCATCCCTTTCGCGATCGGATTGTTCGTGTCGAGTTCAATCCGCAAAATTGATCCCGGCACATAGAAATCCGTACGCGGCAATCCATCAACGATATCTTGCACGGGCAATTTGAACTGCTCAATCGCAAAATCGGACGCGCGATTTAGACAGACCAGCGTGCCGCCCGCTTCGACAAACTCGCGCAAAGCCTTCACACCTTCTGCACCAAGTCCCCCAGTGTATTCGTCAGGCATTGTTCCTTTGCGATGGCCGTTGAGAATGGCAGCGCGTGGTTGATCGGGAATGACGATGGCGTCAAAACTTTGTCGCAGATTTCCAATGCGAATGTCAGAATCGTGAATCGATTTAAGTCCGAGCGCTCCTCGATGTTCAAGCAACCATCGTGTCCACCCCTCGTCAATTGCCGGAACATACGACTTGTACAGACCCATCTTCGTTTGCATGAGCCGACCCTGATCATTCAGGCGACCTTCGCGATCTACCAAAGGTGGGTATCCCGTCATGATTACTGGCGTTTGCGTCAGCCGCGTCAGCCTCAGTCCCGGGAAAAGAGATGGCGCATGAACAACATCTAAACCGATTAATAGTGGAAGCGTATGGGCCGTCACATCGTACGGAGGAATTGGCCGCCCACTTTTGTCTCTCAAGTCAGGATATATCTCCGGTTCGAGAAGCGCTTTAGCGAATGCGAAATATGGCTGATCAGGAATAATAATGTAGTCGCCGACTTTGTATTCGCCGCTCTTGTTTGTGACGTTATCGACCCGGCTGACTAAAACGCCGCCTCGCATCAATATATCGACAAGCGTAATCGCCCTACGCTTATCTCCTCGGATAATTAACGTTTGGCTCGGTGGCTTATCAATCGCCTCCTTCTCAATTTCATAAAACTTCTCCAGCCAGTGTTCGCGATTTTGCGCGGCGTGCTTCAGAAGCAGAAACGCGACGGTCGTCATTTGATTTGTGATGTCACGCAGATGCCACTCACCGCCCCGCCAGATGGGACCGAAGTTCGCTGACTCTTTCTGCGGATCGTAACCCTCACGCGACTGCAGTTGGTCGAACTTAACCGTGATCGGAGTAGCCAGCCGGCACGATGCACTTTCCTGCAAGATGCGCACGCCGCCGTGATAATGCGAGTACGCGCGTGAAGGCGACCAGGCATCGTAAGTCGAATCGGTGGTGATGCCCTTGAAACCGGAGGCGCGCATCTCTTTCGCCAAGTAATTTCCAAGTTCGGTGTAGCCTTCGACGATCTGTTTCGGCACGTTCGGCTCAACCGGTTGCATGTACGGCGGCAGGAAAAGGCGCGAACCGAACGCGCCCTGCTGATGAATGTCGTGGACGATCTGCGGATGCCACACGTTAAGAATTTTGTCGACGACCAGTTGCGTCTCAACCTGCGTAAACGCGTACCAGTCACGATTGTCGTCGTGGCCGGTGTACTTGTGATAGAGCTCCGGCGGATCGGTACCTTCGTACGGCGTACCCAAAGTTTTCTGATACCAATTGTTGACGATGTCGACGCCGTCCGGATTCGTCGAAGGCACGAGCAGAATGATCGTTTTGCGCAGAACGTCCTGAATCTCGGGATCATTTGATGAAGCGAGTCGATACGCGATTAGCATGCTCGAGAGGTAGGAACCGACTTCGGTTGAGTGAATGCCGCATGTAATCGCCACGACGGTTTTGCCGTTGCTGATTAATCCTCCAGCCGTCACCCCGGCACGGGCGCCGCGCCCAAGTGTGCGAGGGTCGGCGAGCCTTCGCTGAATGTCCTTGTACACGTCGAGTCGGGCAAGATTCTCCGGTGCGCTGATCGTCACGTAAACAAAAGGCGCCCCCATCGTGGACTTACCAATCTCTTCAAACTTCACGCGATCCGATGACGCGGCCAGTTTCTGAAAGTACTCGACAACCTTCGCCCAACTCGCGAGTTTCCGATCGTCGCCGGGCGTGAAGCCGAGAACGTCTTTGGGCTCGGGAATGACTTTGGATTGGGCGTGGACGCGATGAATCGCGTCAGACTGAAAGCAGAAGACGAATAAAAGTAAGACAAGAAGGATTGGCGACCATCGTTTGTGCATGACGTCCTCAGGGCAAAGAAGTCAGTACCATTCGCGTGAGCGAATGGGATAATACTCTCAACTTGGGTTGGTGTCAGAACCGCGAGCGGACTCAACTGAGACTAATTGCAGTTAGGAAGAGCCGCTTGCGGCCGCTCGATAAGACGGCGGGGGCAAGCCCTCTTCCTGACTGCATTTAAGTTCAGTTGAATGCTGATTCGATCGCTACCGCTCGCGGTTCTGACACGCTCTGCTGAGGAAATCAAATCCCATGAATCCGCAGGCGAAACTCATCATTGAGTGCAACGATGTCCGGCAAGCGGCCAGAGAATGCGCGCGCCTGCTGTAACAGCATGGGGACGCCGCCGCGTGGGAGCGTTAATCCGTACGCTGAGTTCGCGAAGACGGAAGCGACTTGCGGGTTCAGTCGTTGTTGGACGCCGAATTTGATAGCGCGCGCGCCAGACGATGCGAAGCCGGCGGTGCGGCGCGCATTCACGAACTCAATGCCGCGATCGAAAATATGGATGCGCGTTTTGATCTCGCGGAGCGCCAGGTCACGGTGAATCAGCGCATTCGTGACCGCCTCGCAAACGGCAGCACGCTGATAGTTTGCGCG
Source organism: Acidobacteriota bacterium (assembly GCA_046733375.1). GTDB lineage: Bacteria > Acidobacteriota > Blastocatellia > Pyrinomonadales > Pyrinomonadaceae > UBA11740. Next base: position 3,106 of record JBKPPE010000448.1, read on the forward strand.
CGCCCGCACACCTGTTTGATGATCAAGAGTGCGCGGGAGATTAGAACGCGCGTCCCAAAGGTCAACGTAGCGACTGAGGAATTTCAGCGTAGCTTCATAAACCGTCGCGAGGTTACCGTTGAGCTCAATTCGTTCGATGATTGGCGATTGGCTCGTCTCGCCGCTAAATCGCGTGAGCGTGACCCGGTAATTCGGCAACAAACGAGAAACACTCTCATCACGACCAAAGAGCAAAACCCCGGCGAATGTCGGCACCAGTCCGTGCGTGCTGTTTGTCGCTAACAACAAATATCGTTCGAGGATTTCTTCGGTCGGATAACCCTTCACCGTCTTTTCGTCGAAGGCGCCCCCGGAGAAGGCGCGCATGAAACTCCAAAGGTGCGCTTCGTCGATATCGCCGATTTTCGCGCCGAGAGCCGGCAGGTTTTCGAATTCAAAAGGTCGCGCATCATCAAGCAAGGCTGACAACTCATTATCGGTTGCTTCACGCTTCTCCGCGCCGATGCGCACAAAGAACTTGCCATCGCGCGTGCGATACGGTCGCTGCTTGCCTTGCACGTCGAGCGCGACGATGCGCCGGCCGCTATCAAATGCCAAGCGATCAATGAACGGAACCAATGGCGGCGCGATCTCTTCGCGACAAATCCGCACCAGTTCGTCCTGCACTTCTTCAGGATGGTCGACGCCTTCGACGCGTAGTTGATCGTTAACGCCAAAAACGATTACACCGCCGCCCGTGTTCGCCAGCGCGACGATACCCTGCGCGATGCGTTCGGAATTCGAAAGCTTTACTTTGAGTTCGAGGTAAGTGTCTTCGCCACCGCGCACCATGCGCATCAGCTCAGTGCGCGAAGTTTGCGGCGCGCCGCTGGAATAGAGGTATTCCTGAAAAGAGCGTTCAGTGACCGGCTCGTGCCGTTGGTTGCTGCGGAATCTTCTGCGAGCCATTTGTGTAATGACGGGGCCGCGATGCCCGCCCGGACGCGTTACCGCGTCGCTGGAATCAGAATTAAAACTTCACGGGGTAACGTGGCCAGTGTAGCATAACGCGACTGTGGCACAGACTTTAGTCTGTGGTGCCAAGTACACAGACTGAAGTCTGTGCCACTAATGCAATGTTCTCGCACCGCAATCACGCAACGAAAGCCTATGTCGGAATTGGCTCGAACCTCGGCGATCGTGCCGGAAACCTGCTGCTCGCCGTGCGCGGGATGACGCACGCGGCCATGACAGTGACCTGTCTGTCGTCGATTTACGAAACTGAGCCGGTAAGTGAAGTCCAGCAGCCGCCGTTTCTGAACATGGTAGCGGAGATCAGCAATCACCCGCCCACGGCGGAACAAATGATGGCGCGTTTGCTCCGCATTGAGTTCGCGCTCGGCCGTATCCGCGATGTTAAGGACGGACCGCGCACGCTCGATCTCGATTTGCTGTTTTACGGTGACATGGAAAGCGACACAGAGTTCCTGCGCCTACCGCATCCACGTCTACACGAACGGCGTTTCGTGCTCGAGCCGCTGGCCGAAATTGCGCCGCGACTGGTGCATCCGGTGCTGAAGAAGACTGCGGCGGAGTTATTGGCGGCGGTTGAAGACAAGTCTGAAGTCAGGAGATGGGAGCCGCGATGAAGGGCGCGTCTTGCAGTGCCGTACGCACGAAACATTTATAGACGTAGGGCGGTATGAATGTCTTTTCCCGAGGTGAGCGAAATGTATTTCGCTCACCCGGGGGTTTTCATTATTACGACGGTCGGTACTGCAAATATTTCGCCGCTAACGCGGCTTTTCTCAACCCAACTGCGCCGTGGGCAAGAACTTCGGCGAGCGTCGCGCCTTCGTCGCTTGCTCGAACGCATACGCGAACTTGATCAAGGTCGGCTCACTCCACGCGCGACCGAAGAATGAAATCCCCACTGGCATTCCGAAGACGTAGCCGGCAGGCAGAGTGATGTGCGGATAACCTGCCACCGCTGAGGCCGTCGAATAGCCACCAGTAAAGTGGTCGCCATTGGCCAAGTCCGTTGGCCACGGTGGACCGCCCGTTGGCGCGATTATCGCATCCAGCTTGTTTTTGATCATCACCGCGTCGATGCCTTGCGTGCGGGACAGCAGATGGTTCTTCCGAAGCGCGTCGCGATATTTCTTTTCGGTGAGTGGGCCTTTCGCTTGCGCCTTGACCATAATGTCCTGGCCAAAATAAGGCAGCTCGCGATCGCGATTCTTTTCGTTGAAGTCGATGATCTCCTTCAAAGATTTCACGGGTGCGCTCGGTCCGAGCGAAGCGAGATATTTATTCAAGTCCGCTTTAAATTCGTAAAGCAGCACTTCCAGTTCCGTATCATCGAACTTGCCTTGCGTCGGAATGTCCGCCGGATCGACAACCGTGGCGCCGAGCCGCTTAATCGCGTCGATGCAACCGTTCATCACCTTGTCGACGGCGTCGTTGAAGCCAAATGACTTTCGC
>JBKPPE010000449.1:0-3603 GCA_046733375.1 Acidobacteriota bacterium
ACATGGAGGAGGGCGGACTTGGCAATTGTATTACACCTTAAGAGTGGATGTTTTTTACGGTTGGCGCAGCGCGTGAGCGATGCTACTCTTGTAAACCGTATTGATTGGTTGTCGCTCTAACCTCGCCTCAAAGAGTGATCAGCACCTCACATCAAGGGGTGTAGTGAAATACTAAAACATGATTGGCCCTGACCCAGTTCCCTGTGACCATGTTGTGTTCACCGATTTCGACGGTGTCGAAGGCATTCTGGTTGACCTCAACACAAAGAAATACTACCAACTGAACGAGACGGCCATGGTGATTTGGAAAGGGCTGGAGCGGGGTCTAGGTCCAAAACAAATTGCGGAGGAAATCGTCGCGAACTATGAGATCGCGAATGAGGATGCACTTCGCAACGTGGACGAAATTGTTGAGAAGTTTCAAATGTACAGTCTTGTCCACGCGTCAAATGATGCGTGAGCTAAGCGGTTCGCGTCATCATCGCAATAGTTTGCACATCAGCTTTTCCTCGACCAAATAGCGAATTCGGATCCGGTTTTGACCTGAACCAGCCTGCCAGCGCAGTCTTGGCCGCGCCGCTTTCAACTTCACAGATGCGATGTTCGAACTTTTCATCAACTGGAAAAATTATCGCATCGCCGTAATTCCGGTTATGGACTTCGGAAAGCACTTCGTGTGTTTTGGCCGAACGAATTTGTAACGCGCCGCCCTCGTAGGGTTCAGCATTCAGATTGATGCTCAAAGCGATCATCCTGCCCTCGCCGGTGACGTCCGTATGCCAACGGTTGAAGTAAGTACTGCTAGCCGGCCGCCGATAGATACGGCCGCTGAAACAAGCAATCTGCGCGCAGCCGGTGATTTGTTCTATGGCCCGAAACAATTTCGGACTGTTCAGCAACAACTCTGTCGCCAGATACGGCGTGCAATCAATCGGTCGTAATTCAACGCCGGTTTCGCGATCGACGACGCAGTACTCAGTTTCCGCTAACTTCTTTTTAATTAATTCCAGTAATCGGCTATCCAGAAAGTTCGGCAGCAACAACCAATGCTGTGCGACAAAAGTATTTCGCAGCGCGGTCAACTCTTGGCCTGACGACCGAACGATCGCGCCGGTTCTTGTGATCTGCATCAGCGGCGTTGCGATCCTCACCGCCGACTGTTCATGAGGAGCGGCCATGGTTTTTTCCGAGCGCTCGTACAGACTTAGCTGATGCCCACGAGCCCATCGTCCACGAATCTCTTGATCATGCGCAAGCTGTCGGCTTCACGAAAAGGGCAGACCGAAATTATCGCGGCAATGTCCCATTCTCCGTTAATTCGCGAAAGCAAAAACGCCTCTTGCGGATCCAATCGTTCACTTTCGAGTTGGGCCACAGTCTTCAACAATTTCGGCACGCCGCTCGGCGGCAGTCCATCCTGATAAACTTGCCGGATGCTCAGATCTTCCACTTCCTGACGCAACCGTTGCGCGTCGCCGTTGTCAGGCTCCTGTTCAAGGGCGCTGTGTATCTTCGCCAGCGCGTTCTCAAAACTGCCGTCCCGCAGTTCGGCACGTGCCAGCGCCAGCAACTCACCAACACTCAACGAGAAGGTTCCGCCGAATTTGCCGGCCGCAGACGTGATTGCCGCCTCGCCGGCGACAACGATTACGCCTTTTTCCACGAGATCAAACAGCAACGCGCACGCGTGAAACATCGATGTGTGGAGGTTGTAGCAAATCTCCGCGACCGTCATGCCTTTTTCAACGTAACTCAAGACATCGGGTGTCTCTTTACTGTCAGTTGGCGGTTCCATTTCTGTGACCAGCTGAAAGATGGTGCGATCGGAAGGAATCACGGCGCGATACCGCGCCCATTCATCCATGCGATAGATTCCTTCCATGATGACGGACTGCGCTTCAACCTGAATACGAATCACATCGCCCGGCAACTGCTGATCGTCAAAGAACTCAAAATTCGCTTCTTCCCAAAGAAAAAGATCGTAGATGATGTCCAGCGTGCGCGTGCGCAGCGCGTAAACGACGTCTGCGGAGCTGACAATTCCCTGCGCCGAAAGGATGTTGCCGAGCCTGTCGCCGGACTGACGGTGAATCTCCATTGCCGCCTTCAACTGGTCTTCGCCGATCTTTCCGTAGTGCAAAAGGACTTGCCCGATTAACTCGTTCGGCTCATTCGAGCGCGAGCCGACGATCACTCCATTCTCCAGAATGATCTCTTTCACAACCGTGCCGCGGGCGACTTTGAGTGTGCCGGTCTTGCGCGCCGCTGCCAGAAACTGGAGCAGGTCCGACACATTCATGGTTTTCAGAGTTCCTTTGATGCTCATGATGCGACCCGGGCCCGGGCGATTGGGATGAAGCAAGCGGCCAGTGCAGCTGGAACAAATCTTCCTTGGACCAGATTACCTTTTGCGACGGTTCTACTTCAAGCTTTCGGCGCGGCTTTTCGTGAATAAAAATTGCCCAGATCGTTGCAAGACGACAACGGCGCGCTCAAGGACACCGACAATAATGCTGCGGACTTTGCACAGTGGCGAATAACGGGGGCGGTAACATCACGCGGCTCCGCTGTCACATCATCGACCTGACAACTTTCCCGGCACCCAGAAGAGAAGAGGTTAATCGCTCTCCTCTCGTTTTTTGTACGAGCGACTCGGGGAGTGGTCGTTCACAGCGGTTTCAATGCGCTCCTCGCAAGCTTCTTCTTCAGATTGACGTAGCCTTGATCCCCCGCCACCAATTGCCCCAGCACTTTGCGAATGCCGCGATGGCCTTTCGCGAATTCGATCATACGCTCCGTGAAAGGTGCGCCCCAAAAGTTTCCGTAAAATCGACGCCGCATTTGTGAAGCACGTTTTAGTTCTTTGCCGAAATCCTTCCGCCAAAGTTTTTCGTACTTTTCGGGTTGTCCCTTGAGATACGCGTCGACGAACAGTTCCGCTGAACGCAACGCGTAATAGATTCCTTCACCCGTCACCGGATCAGCAAAGCCCGCCGCATCGCCAAGCAAAGCCCATGCGTCGCCGCTAGCTCTACGTGTGTCCCAGGTCCGTGGTGCGAGTCCCGGGATGCGCGCGGCGTAGCGCTCGGCGGATTTTCTCAGCTCATGGCCGAGTGAATCATCGGCGTCATTGAAGGCTTTCCAAATCTTCATTGGTGCCCGCTTAAATCGCTCAGCACCGATGCCTGTTCGATAACTGCCGTAATAACTCACCATGAATTCCCAAAGCAGTTTGTCCAGAGCTTCGTGATCAAATGCATCCTGGGTCGTCGCAATGCCAAACGATACGTGATCAATTCGTGGAAATGCCCACGCGTAGCCGACCCACTTCGGCAGGAAGGCGACTACCGTCGCCGTGTCATTTGATTCCGGCAGGGGCGCGCGATAGCCAAACGCAACTTCCATTTCGGCCGGTGGCAAAGGCCCGGCAAGTTTCTTGGCGATCCCGCTGTTCGCGCCGTCCGCACCTACCAGGAATGTGCTCGTGAATTCTGCGCCGTTTTGCGTGCTGACAATCCATCGATTGCTATCTCGTTTGAACCCTCGCCCTGAAACCTTATCAGCGACAACCACCGCGCCCGCTCCACGCGCGCGCTCACGCAA
>JBKPPE010000450.1:0-4294 GCA_046733375.1 Acidobacteriota bacterium
GAATAGGGCTGGGTTTCCGCGATTTCCTCCCCCTCCTCGGCGTACTCATCTTTGTGCTTGATGAGCAGCCACTGCCGGTTACCGCCCGTACGTACCAGCACGAACGAGCCTTTCAACTTTTTCCCGAGCAGAACAAATTTCAGATCACCTTTCTTTAATCCGTCCGAAACTTTCTTAACGTTTTCGGGAGCATAGACACCATAGTCCCATACCATCACCGTGCCACCACCATATTCACCTTCCGGAATCACGCCTTCGAAATCTGCGTAATCGACCGGGTGATCTTCCACTTGCATCGCCAGCCGTTTCACCGTCGGATCCATCGAAGGGCCCTTTGGCACGGCCCACGATTTCAGCACGCCGTCAGCTTCCAAACGGAAGTCGTAATGAAGCTGCGTCGCGCGGTGTTTCTGGACGACAAAAATATTTCCCAGTTCTGAGGTTTTTTCTTCCGGGCCCGGCTCAGGTGTGACGTTGAACCGGCGCTTCTTTTTGTATTCTGTGAGACCCATGCAGCTAGTTTCGGATTTCGAGTTTGAAGTTTCAAGTTGGGAAGTGTCGCGTCTTTCGGAGTAGCATCGAGCGGCACCCGGCTGCGTCTGATATTCGGAAGGATGGATTAGTCCGAATTCGCGTTATTATCAGTTCACAGCCTGATAATAACGGGTCAGATAATAACGGAATGGGAGTATTATCCAGCCGAGTTCGGATAAATCTGTAGTTGGGCGGCTATTTGGTTTGAATCTGGTCGTCGGAATTTATGACTCGACTCGTTCTTGGTATTTTGCTTTGCTCCTCGGTCGCGCTGGCTGGGCAATCCACTCGCACAGCGCGCAAGGCGGAAATCTTGCGACTCGAAGAAGCATGGCGCAGCGTTCAACAACAAAACGACCGACTCGCTTTTGATCGTCTGCTCTCTGCTGATGTCACCTTCGTCGGCACGTCGGGCAGCTTACGTGACAAGCAGGGTTACGTCGAGAGTCGCGCCAGCAGTTCGATCCCGCGCGCCACGTCATACACAATTCGTGATCTCTCGGTGCGTTTCTATGGCCAGGTCGCGGTCGTCACCGGAACGGAGGAGACTACCGGTGCGAGCGTCGCCTACAAAGGCCGATTTACTCATGTTTGGGCGCGGCGCGCCGGACGCTGGCGACTGGTCGCCATTCAGCGCACCGATATCGCGCCATCCTGACGGCGCCGCCCAACAACTCGTTGGACCGGAGCGGCGGGAGCGCGTTTCGGATCAAACCTGGTGCGGCGAAGGTTGAATGAAATCGCGCCGCCCGGTCAACTCGGACGTTCGGCCCTAAGGATGAATATTAAGAAGGACAATATGAGAAAGACATTCGTAATAGGTGTTCTAATCTTTACAACCGTCTCTATCGCCCTCGCGCAAACGCAGAGTGCGCGAAGAAATCAGAACACGAGCGTTGAGCAGGTGATAAGACAACTGGATCATGAACGCATTCAAGCGCAGATCGACGCTAATGCGGTGGCCCTTAACCGAATCTACGCTGATGATTTTATCGGCATAGGACCAAGCGGCACCGTGAGAACCAAGCCGCAGGTTATTTTGGATTTCACCTCGGGTGAATTGAAATTTCAATCTATTACCACCGACGACGTTCGAGTACGCGTCTACGGCAATACAGCCGTGGAGACTGGGCGCTCAACAATGATTGGGCAAGACAAAGGAAAAGCTGTTCCCCGTGACAATCGTTTTACCAGAGTTTGGATAAAGCACGGCGGGCGTTGGCGGTTGGTTGCCAACCATTACTCGTTACTGATTACCCCATGACAACCAAATGTTGGAGCATGAGCCCATGAGAGCGCGTCCTGAATGTACGGACGCAAGCTGCTAGACCGCTGGTCGCTTCCGCTGTCAATGCTGGCTCATCAGGTCCCGGACGCGATTGGCAAGCCTATCTCCACAACCAACCCACCATCCGAGGCGTTGTATGCCCGAATGGTTCCATCGTGTCGTCGCACAACGCGCTCGGCGATTGCCAGTCCCAAACCGGCGCCTTGCGCATTAGCATTACCGTCACTTGATGCTCGATGGAACGGCTTGAAGATCTCGGCGAGATTCCTTGGCGAGACGCCCGGACCACAGTCTCTGATTTTGAGGACAGCGCGCTCTCTGCTCTCTGAAGCGGAACGTTGCAGCGAGATTTCAACTGCCGTACCGCTGGGTGCGAAACGGATTGCGTTGCGCACGACGTTTTCGATCGCGCTGCGCAGCATTTCGGGAAAGCCGCTCATTGTGCACGAATCAGCGTGCACGACTTTGACTTCGCGGTTGCGCGCGCGCGCTTCAAAGTCACCATCCGCCGCGACCTCCTGGACGAGATCTGCGAAGTCGAAAGTCTCGCGCCGGGTAAATTCCACGCCGCTGTCGATGCGCGTGAGTGTGAGCAATTGGCCAATCATCTTGTCGAGTCGCTCAGCTTCAATACCGATGCGACTGGCGTATTCGGAAATTTCTGCGGGCGAAGCGTGCTGCAACAACCCGAGCGCAACCGTCAGACGCGCCAGCGGCGAGCGCAGTTCGTGCGAAACATCGCCGAGCAAATCTCTCTGCGAGTTGACGAGTGCCTCGATCTGTTCAGCCATGCGATCGAAGTTGCGACCGAGTGCCCCAATCTCATCATAGCGATCGCGCACATTGCGATCGACTCGTGTGTCCAGTCGACCAGCCGCCAGCGAAGTGGCCGTCTCACTCAACCGCGATATCGGTTTGGTGATGTGTCGCGTCAACAAAAAGCAGAGAACCGCGCCCACCAATCCAATCGCGAGCAGGCGCAGGTAAGGATGTGACCCGACGGCCTCTGATACGGGCATGATGACATTCGGCGATTGTTGAAACGCCAGAGTGTATCTGCGGCCGCTCGGGCCGGGCACAAGCCGCATCGCCAAACCTTGGCGCGGACTTACGAGCGAAAGGTTTTCGCGCGCTGTTCGTTCCAATGCTTCCTTGTTCTTCGCCAGCTTCAGAACCAGCTCAGGAGCGCCGCGATCAAGCAGGGGGGTGCCGTCCTCGTCAAAGAAATAGAATCTCACGGACTTTTGCGATTGCATTTGGTCCAGGTACTGCTGCACTGCCTCTTTACCGGACTCTTCATACATGCGCGCGCACTTCTCGGCCTCCATCGGCATGATTCCGTGCAGCACACCCTGCCAACGAGTTTCGTAATAATTCGCAAGGATGCTCGACGTCTCGAGCGACATCCCGACGATCACGACAATCACGCAGAAGCCGGCGAAAATTTTGAAGAAGAGAGTATTCAAGAGTTTTAGGCGGTTATTTCGGCAGGCAAAGCGTACACGTAACCGATGCCACGAACGCCTTTGATGCGCTCAGTTCCTTGTGGCAGCAAGCCGATCTTCTTTCGCAGGTTGCACACGTGCGTGTCGATGCTGCGATCGAATGGTGAGAACTCGCGACCGAGCACATCGCGGGTCAGTGTCTCGCGGCTGATGACTTGTCCGGCGGCTTGCAGCAGCGCTTCCAGCAAATCGAACTCAACCGAAGTAAGATTCACGGTCTCGCCCTGGCGCCGCACAACGCGCGCGCCGCGGTCCATCTCGACATCGCCAACGACGAGCGGCGTCCGCGCGTTCTTTGCATCGTCCGTTTGCGGTTTTATGCGACGCAGGATGGCGCGGATCCGTGCGACCAGCTCCTGCGGGTTGAAAGGTTTCGCCAGATAATCGTCGGCGCCCATTTCCAAGCCGAGCACGCGATCAAGCGCATCGCCTTTTGCGGTCAACATTAGAACCGGAATGTGCGACTGGGCGCGAATGCGCCGCAGTACATCGAATCCGTTGACCTCAGGCATCATCACGTCCAGCACGACCAGCGCGTAGTTTTTGGATAGGGCGCGTTCAGCACCGGCGGCGCCGCTGTTGACGGCCTCCATTTCAAACCCTTCCTGCGTCAGAAAGCGGTTAACGAGTTGGCACAGTTCGACATCATCATATATGACGAGTATTCGTTTTGCGCCTGTGTCGTGCGTTGCTTCCATTAACAGTCCCGGTGAGAAACATTCTATACGTCGAGACATTTTTCGCCGTCAAGAACTGTCAAGAGGTGGCACCGCTTCGTGCGCTGATTCCACGGGCGGGACCCCCGGGCCACTCTTCGGCCTTGACACTTCTTAACAGCGACTTGGCACTTCTTGACCGATCGATGCTCGAGAGGAGCGTATATCTCAAACATGAAAGTCTTCCGCGCAGTCGCTTATGTCGGCGTCATCGTGAGTCTCGCTGCATTTGTTTCCGGAGCGAATAATAC
>JBKPPE010000451.1:0-6902 GCA_046733375.1 Acidobacteriota bacterium
AGCTCATCAACTTTCTGCCGACGCTCTTTCACCCAACGGTCGTAACGCAGCGTGGCATAGGCGTTCGCGTTGATTGCTTCGATGCGAGTCTTCCATGCGCCTTCAGTCGTGGGTTTGTTGTTGAAAGTCACCTCGACTTTGCGGTTCAGCCGGTCATTCAGCAGCTCCCAATACTCGTCACCGCTTTTTACCTCTTTGCCGCCGATGGCGATGAGGTAGTCGCCGACGTTGACCTTCACCCAATCTTTGTCAGCCGGACCGCTTTCGTAAATGTACGAGACCTTGTAACGGCCTGCGGCTTTATCAGATTCAAGCTCAATACCCAGATTGCCTGTGCCCGCCGGACCGCCGAATCCGCGTGGCGGAGGCGCCGCGCCCGTGTGCGACGCGTTCAACTCGCCAATCATCTCGTTGATGATATTGAGGAGCTCCTGGCGATCGCCGACGAACTGTACCAGCGGCTCGTACTTCGCCTTGGCCGCATCCCAATCCATGCCGTGCATCGCCGGATCGTAGAAGCGATACTTCATCGTGCGCCACGCGTCACCAAACATCTCGGCCCATTCGGCCGGACGATTGACTTTCACACGCACGTTGAAAGTGATGCGACGTCGCGCGACTTCACCGCCGCCACCGGTTGCCGGTCCGCGACCTGCCGTCGCGGCAGCTGGCCCGGCTGCACCCGTGCCTCCTCCGAGGGCCACCGAATAAATTCCCTCGCGTTCGCGGAAGAAGAGCGTCCGGCCATCGCGCGAGATGCTGAGATCGCCAAGACCGCCGCCGAAACCGCCGCCACCGCCACCTTCGCCGTCACCTGGCGGTGGGCTCCCGGCAGTGACACGGGTCAGGCGGCGCCCGTCTTCCTGAATCGAATAAACAACCGGTATCTGCGCAGTCGCTGACGGTTCAGAAGTGACGAAGACGAGCGTGCGACTGTCCGGAGTAACGTTGAACGTCGAAATCGGAAACGGCATGCGCGTAACTTGTCGCGTGCGACGCTTCATCCCGGTCCAATCCATCTTTGTTTCGTGCGGTGGTCGATTCACCATCGGCCGTCGCGGCGGGCCTGGGGGAATTTCGCCGCTTTCACCGGCACCGGACTGCGAAGCTTCTGCTTCAGGTCGTTCTTCCGGATCGTCCGGATCGCGATCGAGTTTCTCGAGCCCGACTGAATAGATTTGAATCGACGCGTTGGCAAACCCGCCACTACCCGTCGATTCAGAGCGAATGAAGAAAATCTTTCGCCCGTCAGGCGCGAAACGCGGACTGCGATCGTCGTAGGAATCAAATGTGATTTTGTGTGGCTCGATCTCACTGCCGGATGACGCGAGCACGTAAATGTCTGTCGTGCGGCTGGCGTCAGCCTTCGAATACGTCAGCCACTTGCCGTCCGGCGACCATTCCGCTGTCGAGATGTTGCCGTAACGCGAAGCATCTAATTCGGTGACCGCCTTCGTGCCAACATTCACTTTTCTTAGTTTGTTATCGGAAGACGTGAATGCAATTTCTTTCGAATCCGGCGACCAGTTGTAGCCAAACTTCAGCGCGTCGATAGCGGTCAGCTTCTGCGGTTCACCTGAAGCGTCGACCGCGACGACATAAAGCTCTTCGCGGCCGCTGCTGTCGGAAATGAATGAGAGCCACTTGCCGTCGGGCGAATACGCGACGCCGCGCTCGCGGGCGGGACTGTCGGTGATTTGATGAACGTCACCCTCTTCAACCGGCACGATGAACAGTTCACCGTGCGTCGACACGACTATTCGCCGCCCGCTGGGCGCGAGGTCGTAATCGTCCGCCTCGGAGGTGAAAGCGCGCATCTCTGAATCGTTCTCTTCCGTCTCTGCATCGATGTCGAGTTTGATTGGTGTGACTTTCTTGCTCGCGGTGTCGAGTTTCCAAATGCCGAAGTCATGTTCGAAGACAATCGTGCGGCCGTCCGCGCTGATTGAAGGGAACCGTACATCGCCACTCTTGAATGAAGTGACTTTGTCGGCTTTGCCGCCGGCTTCGGCGACGCGCCAAATGTTCGTCAGACCGTTCCCATCGCGATCGCTAACAAAGTAGATATCGCCATCGCGACTCCACATCGGCCACGAGTCGAGACCGTCGAAATCGGTCACCTGCGTGAACTTCCTTGTCGAAATATCCTCGATCCAAACGTCGGTTGCATACGCACCGCGATAATATTTGCGCCAGTACACTTGCCCTTTCGGGTTGTAGGCGATCCGGTTCCCGTCCGGCGAGTAGCTCGCGGCGTTGCCCATGTCGGGCCCCGCGCGCCACGGCATGCCACCCTCGACGCTCACGACATAGAGCATTCCCATGAAATCTTCGCCACGCTGGCTGCTGAACAGAACGCCTTTGCCATCGGGCGTCCAACCCAGCACCGTGTCGTCCGCTGAGTGATGCGTCAGTTGCTTCGCCGTGCCGCCAGTCGCAGGAATGATGTACACGTCGAGATTCCCGTTGCGATCGCTCGAGAAGGCAATCCATTTTCCGTCCGGCGAAAACTTAGGATATGCGTCGCGCGCCTTGTTCACGGTCAGGCGCTGCACATTTCCACCGTTTTCGTCAGCCACCCAAATGTCGGCGAGATAGGTAAACGCGATGCGGCCATTGTTGTAGCTGGGATAACGAACCAGCTTGGCTTCGCGCGCAAAAACAAATGAAGCAAACGAAAGCAGGCACACTGCGAGCGCAACGGGGTAGAGTCTCTTCATGGTTCTTCTCCTGTCTGGCAAGCCGGACTCTGCAACTCAAGCTCTCCGTTGAGTTGCACAAATTGAAGTTAACTAACGGTAATGACGCCCGTGGCAACCTGTCGGTTACGGGGACAATCTAAGGGGCGCGGATTATAACACCGTATCGCCGGCGCGCCGCTCCCGATTGACACAGCGCGAAGTCGTTTCTATATTTCGCTCACGCTTTAGGTTTTCCGGCGGTCCTGGCTCAGTTCTCAGAGGTTCTCACAGATGATGCCCCCAACTTCGAAGTCTCGTCGCTTTTCATTACTGTTACTGGCGATAGTCGTTGTCTGGCTTGCAGCGCCAGCCGCGCAAGCAAAGGACAACTGGATAACCGTCCGCACGCAGAATTTTCTGCTCGTGAGCAACGCCAGCGACAAAGATACCCGTCAGGTCGCCACGAAACTTGAGCAGTTTCGCGAGGTCTTCACGAAGCTATTCTCGGGGGCCAAATTCAAGAGCCCCGTGCCGACGACGGTTGTCCTTTTTAAGAGCTTGAGCTCATACAAGCCCTTCGCCTTGCCGAATGCAGTGGGCTATTTTCAGAAAGGCGAAGACGTCAACTACATCACTTTATCGACCGATCCGGTTCAAAACCCGTTTAGCACTATCTATCACGAATACGTTCACCTGCTCGTCGATAATACTTCGGGGAATGTTCCCGCCTGGTTCAACGAAGGCCTCGCCGAGTACTACAGCGCATTCGCGATTGAAGAAGATCGCAAAGTTCATCTGGGCGAGTTGATTCCTTATCACTTGCAGGCATTGCGCGAGGGCAAACTTTATCCGTTACGGACGCTGTTCGCCGTCGATCATTATTCACCGGAATACAACGAAGGCAGTAAGAAGGGCATGTTCTACGCCGAGTCGTGGGCGCTCGTGCATTACCTTATTCTGGGAAACAACGGCCAGCGCCTGCCACAGTTGGGAAAGTTCCTCCAGTTGGTTACGAAGGGTGCAACGATCGACGATGCATTTACGGCGGCGTTTCAAACGGACATCGCGACACTCGAAAAAGAGCTGAAGAAATACATCGAAGGTCACACGTTCAGGATGCAGGTCGCCACGTTCGAACGAAAGCTCGAGTTCGACAGCGAGTTCACCACCGCGCCTCTTTCGGAAGCGGACGCGCAAGCATATTTGGGAGATCTGTTACTTCATGTGAATCGCTCGAATGATGCCGAAACGCGGCTGCAGCAGGCGCTGACGCTCGATCCGAAACAACCCATGGCGCTGGCGTCGCTTGGAATCCTTCGCGCCCGGCAAGGACGCTTTGATGAAGCGAAAAAAGATTTACAAGAAGCCGCGAATGCGAATTCCAATAATTACCTGGTTCACTACTACTACGCGTACGCGTTGAGCCGCGAAGGCATGGACACCAGCAACGTGGTCTATACGTACGCAACGGAAACCGCCAGGATGATGCGCGCAGAGCTGAATAAAGCGATCCAACTGAATCCGACGTTTCCAGAGTCGTACTCGCTGCTGGCATTCGTAAACACGGTCACCGGCGAAGATTTGGACGGCACGATCGAACTTTTGAAAAAGGCGCTCACGCTTGCGCCGGGCCGTCAGGACTTGTCATTAATGCTGGCCCAAGTCCACATGCGCCAACAGAAACCCGAGCTGGCGAAGCAAGTGCTCGAATCTCTCCGCAATTCAAAGGACCACAGCATCAAGGCACGGGCCGAATCGATGCTGGCGTCAATCAAGAATTATGAAGATGCGATGGCGCGCTACAACGCCGGTAGTCCATCCGGGGCGCCGGAATTGCGCGGGCGCAGCGCTGATAGCACAACATCAAACGAAGAGGCGCCGCCAAAGGCGATCTCGCAGTCTGACTTGCTCCGCGAAGCCCTGCAGCACGTCGAGCCGGGCGAAGAGCAGATCCAAGGCACATTCGTAAAGCTGGAATGCGACAGCCGCGCGGTTGCATTCTTCATCATCCAAACCGCCAATAGTTTGTACAAGATCCGGGCGACAGCGCTCGAACGCGTACAACTAATGTCTTATGTCGACAGCGGTGGTGAGTTAACCTGCGGTGCCCGCAAAAACCCCGAGAACGTAGTTATCACTTTTCGGCCGACGAGCGATCCGAAAGATCTGCGGGCAAAAATCAATGGCGACGCAATCGCAATGGCTCTAGTCCCTAAGGATTTTCAGTTGAAAGCAAAATAAGGCTCGAGGGACACGTCCGAATCTCACGCGGCGGTCAGAGGGTCCTCGCGCAGAGGTTTATCATTTGCTCCCCAAGGCAAGCGAACTGCTCGCGTCAGAAACTCGAGAAAGGGGGTGGCCGCTCGAGTTGCTCGAGTAAAGGTTTGCAGAAAGGCGGCGTCGCATACGTCATCCTCAGTAAACATAATATGCGCGGTGAAATCCTTTCGCTTGAGGTCGATTGCTAACGGATGATTCGGGTCAAATCCGGCAGGCAGCCGGGTGAACGATTCACCTGAAACTTCCCACAAGGACGCGAATGCCTTTCTTCTGGTCGCAAGTTTCCATCGTTGCGGCTCGCGAATGATTGCTTCGCGCACCAGCGCTCGCGTATCTCCGTCGGGATGCCAAAGACCGCACGCGAAAAAGGAGTGTTGCGGATCAAGGTGCAAATACAGTCCCGGCGCTGTCCGCTGTTTATAAGCGCGGTGCGGAAACCGGGCGGCCACCATCGTCTTATAAGGCTCCTGATCTTTTCTAAACCGCATGTCACGATAAATGCGCAAGAGCGATCCGCCCAACGGTTTTGGATCGGCGATGAAGTGAGGGCTGATTGCGTGCAGCCGCGGTTGATAGGCTTCGATAAATCTCAGAAAGGGATCGCGCACGAACTGCTCGTATCGCGGTTTGTTTTTTTGAAACCATTCGCGATTGTTATGCTTCGCAAGATCGCGTAGGAACTTGAACAGCTCAGGAGTGAAGTAGACGTTGCCAGGCATGGCCGTTCAGCGTTCGCCTTCATTCAACCGGCGCGCCTGATTCCTTCCACGCCTTCCAGCCACCGGCCATCGACCAGACGTTCGTGAAGCCCATGTTCTGCAAAACGTCAGCCGCCAATGCCGAGCGGTAACCACCGCCGCAGTACAAAATCAGCTCAGTCGCTTTGTCGGGCACGGTCATTTCGATATCGCGCTCAATGATGCCTTTGCCGAGATGAATTGCGCCGGCGGCGTGACTATCAGTCCATTCATGATCTTCGCGGACATCAACCAACAGTGCCTCACGGTTGGCGCTTAAACGCGCTCGCGTCTGCTCCACGGTGACTTCCTTGATGCGGGTTTTTGCCTCGTTAACGATCTTCAGGAATCCTTCGGAATGTTTCATGGTTTTTTGTGGTCCAAAGTCCAACGTCCAAGGTCCAAAGTCAATCCGCGTCCCACTTGGACTTTGGACATTGGACTTGGGACTTTGGACTTGGTTAAGCGCCAGCGATTATAATGCGTGTTTTCCAACACACGAAGCTTTCGACGTGTGCGAGCGTGAGTGAGATTGCTCATCACTCATTACTCATCACTCATCACTTTCTTTAGAGGTTCAAATTGGCTAACGAACAATTCGATGTGACAGTAATCGGAAGCGGCCCGGGCGGATATGTGGCCGCGGTGCGCGCCGGGCAACTCGGTCTAAAAGTCGCGATCGTGGAGAAAGACAAGCGGCTTGGCGGCACGTGTACCTTGCGTGGCTGTATTCCAACAAAACAACTTTTGATGTCGGCGCATGTTTACGAACAGATGCAGCACGCCGCGGACTTCGGCGTGCAGGCTTCCGCGATTCAACTCGCGTTTGCCGACGTGCAGAAGCGCAAAGACAAAGTCGTGATGAAGAGCACGAAGGGCATCGAGTACTTGATGAAGAAAAACAAGTGCACGGTGTTCAAAGGCACGGCCCGGCTTCTGCTGCCCGGCAAGGTCGAAGTTACCGGCGAAGACGGATCGAAACAGATCGTCAACAGTAAGAACATCATCATCGCCACCGGTTCAGTTGTGCGGCCGATCCCGGGATTCGAGACTGATGGCAAACACGTCGTCAACAGCGATCACATTCTTGAGCTGACTGAAATTCCGAAGTCACTGATTGTCATGGGCGCGGGCGCAGTCGGCGTCGAGTTCGCCTCCGTGTATTCACGATTTGGCGCAGAGACGACGATCGTCGAATTACTGC
>JBKPPE010000452.1:0-3538 GCA_046733375.1 Acidobacteriota bacterium
CATTCAAATGGGGCCGGGCGGGTTTCGCTGTCACGGGAAGAACTCGTGGAGTTGTTGAGTCAGGCGGCGCGGCTTAACGAGTAAATGGTAAATCGTAAATAGATGGTGGCGTGTTATTCTATTTACCATTCACGATTTACGATTCACTAGTTCTTCACAGGAGAAACTGAATGCAAGAAGCATTAGGAATGGTTGAGACGAAAGGTCTCGTGGCGATGATCGAAGCGGCCGACGCGATGGTCAAAGCTGCCAATGTCACTTTGATCGGCTACGAAAAGATTGGCGCAGGTTTCGTCACCGCCATCGTGCGCGGAGACGTCGCCGCGGTGAAAGCTGCGACCGATGCCGGCGCCGCGGCCGCGCGCCGTGTCGGCGAACTCGTCAGCGTGCACGTAATCCCACGCCCGCACGGCAGCGTCGATGATGCGATGCCGGTTACGGCCCAAGCGCGCGCATGATCATCGCGCGAATTATCGGCACAGTCGTGGCGTCACAAAAAGACGAGCGGCTGGAAGGAAAAAAGCTGCTCATTGTTCGACCGATTAACCTCGACGGTTCGGACACGAGCGGCTACGTTGTTGCCGTTGATACCGTTGGAGCCGGTTTTCACGAACGGGTGCTGGTAGTTGCCGGTTCCAGCGCGCGTCTGGCGCAAAACATGAAAGACACGCCGGTCGATGCGGCGGTTGTGGGTGTGATTGATACTGTGGACATCATGACTCCCGAGAAATGAAATGCAGCTCGCGCGTGTAATCGGCACAGTCGTCGCGACGATCAAAAACGATTCACTTCAGAATCGCAAGCTCCTGATTGTTCAATCCCTCAACAAAGACTTGGCGCCGCAGGGCAAGCCGATGGTGGCGGTCGATGCTGCGGGCGCGGGAATAGGCGAGCTCGTTTTTTGGTGTCGCGGAAAGGAAGCGAGCTTTCCTTTCAAGCGCGAAGACACACCGACGGATTGCACGATTGTCGCTATTGTGGATTCGGACGGTCATGTCTGTTGTGACTAGGAAGGTCTTTGGGCTTTGGATTTTGGCCTTTGATGTTGGTTCCAGGTAAAGCCGCAACGGCAAGAAAAGAACCAAGACCAAAGACCAAAGGCCGCTTTTCCAAGAGATGATCATCGCCAAAGTCTTAGGCAACGTTGTCGCGACGCAGAAGAACCACCGGTATGAAAATGCGCGCGTGATGATGTGCGAGCAGATGACCCCGGAAGGTGATATGACTGGACACACTGTGCTCGCGCTTGATGCAGTCGATTCCGGCGTCGGCGACACGGTCCTTATCGTGCAGGAAGGTTGGAGCGCATCGACCGTGGCCACGGGGAAAGCCGGGGCGGCAATCGACTCAGCCATCGTTGGCGTTGTAGATCGCATCGATTTGTTGGAAACGGAAACATAGAGTCTTCAGGTGAGCAGTTCAGACGATCACGCAAGGGCAATAGCTGAACGTGTCGCGCGCAGACTTGGCGGGGACAAACCACCACGCGTCGTCAGCAATCCCATTTCGAACACGGAGACGAGCACGCCGGAGCCGCCACGCGCGCGCATCATCGATTTCGTTGCTTCCGGTCCGCCGGTGCGCTCCGTCCCGTCGGTATCTCGATCTTCATCGATCACGCCAACCGGCAGCGAATCAGTTCGATCCGCGCAGCCGAGTGAATTCTTTCAGTTTATTCCTGTCACTCAATCGCCATGGCTGGGAAGACTGCCGAGCATGTTAGGGGAAGCCGTTCCCCAGCAGGCCGTGTACAACTCGCAGCCAGCAGAGCACTCCAGCCAGGAACGCTTCGGCGTCGAAGAAGCCACCGTCACCGAACTCGTCGAGTTTTTCGAAAACGAAAAGAAATGTTCAATCGATCCGAGCGGGAAGCCATGTGATCATTGCGCGATGTGCAGCTCAAGAGGGTTCTAAGTCAGGTATGGTTTATCTTCGCCAGTTCGGTTGAGTACAGGATCAACCGCCAGCTACCGCAGGCGGTTCTGACCTCACCTCGGTATTAACCGATGAAGCACGTAGAACAGCGCCACTCCTCCAAACACAATCACTGAGACCAACGGGTTTTTTTCTTCGCTGCGATTAACTTCGGGAATTAAGTCGCTGGCGGCGACGTAGAGTGTACGCCTGCTGAGAAGGGAAGGGCATAGGCGACGGAATTAACAAAACGCTCGCTTAGAAGGGCAACTGCGGCAACTCCCGCAAAGGTCGCCGCGCCGATTGCCAGCGACGCAGCCGCTGCTTTCTTTGTCGAGCGTCCGGACGCGAGCATGATCGAGGCGACGGTAAATCCCTCGGGCAGCTTGTGCAGCATGATCGCGATGAAGACGAGGATCCCGACTCGCAGATTCACCAGAAAGGCTGACGCGATCGAGACGCCATCGAAGAATGTATGAATCGTCAGACCGCCGATCGCGGTGTACGCTGCCGACGGCCGGATGACGTGTTCGGGATGTGTCTCAGCGCCGAAGTGAAAATGCGGCGCGACGGTGTGTTCGAACAATTGAATCAACAGATACCCGGCGAGCAACAGCGTCATCGCACCGACCACACCTTCGGCGACACCAGCTCCTGAGCCATTACTCCACAGTGCGACACTTTCCGGAACTATCTCAATGAAGATCGCGGCGAGCATGAATCCCGCGCCCACCGCCACAAGATACTTCAATAATTTAGTTTCGCGTCGATAGGCCCCCGAAGAAACGATCAGCAAACCACCGATCAAATTTGCCAGAGCGGCCAGGGCTCCGAGTAAAAGAAGTGCGGGGATTCCGGTCATCGTGATGGCGTTCAATCAAGTTCGGAGAATATACAGCCGCGAGGTAGGAATCTAAAAACAGAGCTAAAATTCGTTGACGAGTTTATTAATCGATGATAATTGTTTTCACGCCTTCACAACATGGAAGCGTAAGCAACCCTGTTTTTGAAATCCTCAGCGGCTTGTAAAGACTTCCGGCGAAATCTAAGTTGCCACTAGCCGCACTTTTGGGTCTGCGATTCGGTTCTTGCTTCAGGACTTTGGGTTCAACTTAATCAAGAGCTGGTCAACGCTGGTCGAGTTGTCAACTTCACCCTTTGACTTTCGAAAAACGCGACACCTACACCGACTTAGACGGAAATGCGACGCCTGGTGTCATTGCAGCTAAGCGTACAGCCGTACCGATGGCGTCGTTACACCTCAGCACGGCAACTCCGAAGCCTTCACGTCGAAAAATGACTCGGTTCTTGCGCGGCCGCCGGTGGAGCGCTTTCTCGTCAACGTCGAAGTATTGCAAGGCTAGTTGTGAGGTTACATCAATGACATCTGCGGATGTGTCCGGGTTGACCTTGAGTCAACTCGAATGTGCCGCCCTCGTCTTTGGCATCCGTGACCGTGACAGTGAGCGTCATGCTCGCGTCACGCACCACGCCCTTAAAGACAGCAGGTTGGGTTTTCGGCGGATTATCTTCGTGCGTGGGGCCCACACCCTCCGCCACAAAGGTGCCTTTTGCGGAGAAGCGGCCTTCGTCATCGAGCGTCAGCGGCTGTTCGATTTTTCCG
>JBKPPE010000453.1:0-4040 GCA_046733375.1 Acidobacteriota bacterium
ACTAAGAACTTGCACGTAAATTCTGCGCCGCCTTGCGTCGTGATGCGCCAGCGATCGCCGTCTCGTTTAAACCCGCGTCCCGAAACCTTATCTGCCGTAACTACCGCGCCCGCTTGCCGCGCTCGCTCGCGCAAAAACGTATCGAACGCGATGCGCGAATAGACTGCGAACGGCTCGTCCAATTTCATGTGCAAGTGTTTGCCTGAAGGCGAGTACATATCGAGCTCATCGATCGTGCGCCCTACCGCCTCGAGCAGATGCGGCCAGGCCTTCAGCGCTTTCGAAGTGACGCCACCGCCGCACGCTTTTGGTTCGCCCGGAGGCCGGCCATCGAACAGCGCGACGCTTACGCCTGCACGCGCCAGTCGTTCCGCCGCAAACGATCCGGCGGGTCCGGCACCCACAACAATCACGTCGAACTCTTTCATGCGCGGCTCATCATAAACTCGAACGTGATTGGATTTCTAATCTGTGTGCTTCTGCGTTAATCTGTGGCCAAATCTTCTTCCTCGGTGGTGAAGATGGGCCACACGAGTTCATTGGTTTTTGCCGGTATTGCTCCGCATCCACCAATCATGGTGCCGGAAGTCGGGGGCGATGCGATTAGTGAAGTGCGCGCGTCAATCGACGCGATGGCCGCTCTCACAAAACGAATTATTGAAAGCAAAGCAGAAACGGTCGTCCTGATTTCGCCGCACGCGCCGCTTGAGGCTGTTGCATTTGTCGCTTACGACGGTCCAACGCTGCGCGGAGATTTCTCAATGTTTCGCGCGCCAGCCGCGACGGTTGAAGCCGAACTTGATGACGCGCTGTTAACAGAGATTACGCGCGCGGCGGAACAACAGAATCTGCTTACTCTGCGGATTCAGAAAGTTAATCTTGATCATGGCACCGCCGTGCCGCTCTATTTTCTGCAGCGTAATGGCTGGTTGGGCAAGGTCGTTGCCCTTGGTTACAGTTTTCTGTCAAACGAAGAACACCTGCGATTCGGCAACTGCATCAGGCAAGCGATCACCATCGCGAAGCGTCCGGTCGCGTTCATTGCAAGCGGTGATCTGAGTCATCGGCTGAAGCCAGGTGCACCCGCCGGCTACAACGCTGATGCGCACTTGTTTGATGAACAAGTCGTCGCGGCGATCCGCGATTGCCAGATGACGCGCATCGCGAATATCGATCAGAGTCTTCGCCACCGCGCGGGTGAGTGCGGCTATCGTTCGATGCTGGTGGCTCTCGGCGTTGCGGAAGACGCGAAACCATCATGCGAGGTTTTGAGTTATGAAGCGCCTTGGGGCGTGGGTTACCTCGTCGCGCAACTTGTGGCTGCGAGTTCTGGGTACGCAGACGTCCCGTCTGCTTCTTATTCCGCTAACAAAGCCGCAGACGAGACGTCTGCGTACCCAGGTATCATTCCTGCTCTCGCTCGCCGCACGATCGAAACGTTTGTTCGCGACGGCACAATCATTTCCTCGCCCGAAGGTCTTCCTGACGAGCTAACCGCTCACGCCGGCTGCTTCGTCTCAATCAAGACGCTCGATGGTGATCTGCGCGGTTGCATCGGCACAGTCGATCCCCTCAAAGACACTTTGGCCGAAGAGATCATCACGAACGGAATCAACTCGGCGACTCGGGATCCACGTTTTCCGCCGGTTCGGCCCAATGAGCTTCCGAATTTGAAGTATTCGGTTGATGTTTTGTCGCCGCCGGAACCCTGCGATGTCGAGGATCTTGACCCGAAAGTTTATGGCGTGGTTGTTGAAGACGAAATCGGATTTCGTCGTGGACTTCTTCTTCCAAATCTTGAAGGCATTACTTCGGCCTCACATCAAATTGAAATCGCCTCCGCCAAAGCCGGCATCCCGGCAGGAACGCCCGTGAAGCTGTTTCGTTTTCGCTCTGATCGATATTCGGAATAGGAGCGCACGCATCCTGCGTGCGGTGCGCAGGCGTCCTCGCCTGCATTTCAATCCGGTTCCTCCCGTTAACGGCCACCCTCCTTAACACGTCTTAACAATACGGGCTTGAAATAATGAAACAACCAGCAATTTGCGTCGTGTTATTGGGTTAACGGCTCGCGGAACAAACTTCGCCGGCAAGTCGTTCAATTTCTGGGGTAGCCGAATAAGGGGAAACGTCATGTTGAGAGTTCATACGAGAAATCTGGGGGACGCCGCAGTACTGAGCCTGCAAGGGCGCCTCATCAGCGGTGAAACGCGAACGTTGCGCGAGGCTGTCCGCGCTCAATCAAACGCAAAGGCGATTGTGCTTGATCTCGGTCGAGTCACGGCCATCGATGCTTACGGCCTCGGCCTGATGCTGGAGTTGCGCCGCCTCAGCGACACGAAAGGCGTTCGCTTCAAACTGATGAATGTCAGCAAGTTCACGAGCCGCGTTTTCGAAGTGACACGTCTTGATTCAGTTTTTGAGATCATTCCGAGGGTCGAGGCATCAGTGATGCCGCCAGCACAGCCGCGCGTTCCATTCGCCGCCTGCGCCTAATTTGGAGCGCCTGCATCTTGCAGGCGGGTTGCGCGCATCCCGGCGCGCAACATTGCACAGTGGCCGTCCGCTGAATAAAAAACAGCCCAGCGGTTATTAATCGCTGGGCTGTTCTGCGTTTGATGAGCAGTTGTGGCTATGGTTTCTTACCTTTGCCCTTACCACCACCGCCGCCGCTCGGCGGACCTCCTGGATTTTTCGATTGTCCGGGCGGTTGTTTCACTTGCTGATTAGCCGGAGCTGACGCCGGCGGACCACGTTGAATCTGCGGTCGCGGTGCTTCGCGAACTGGTGCGCTACGTTGAATTTGTGGTTGCGGCGCTTCGCGAACTGGTGGGCCACGCTGGATTTGTGGCCGCGGGGCTTCCCGTACCGGAGCGCTACGTTGAACTTGTGGCTGCGCTTCGCGAAGTGGTGGGCCACGCTGGATTTGTGGCCGCGGTGCTTCGCGAACTGGTGGTCCTTTGAATTCTGGACGTCCTTTCGCTGGATTTCCCACGCGACCGCCTTCAGCTCGAGGAACGCTCCTCGGCTCGATTCTCTGCTGAGCGCGCTCGACGTTTCGTTGCTGTTGCTCTTGTTGCCGAAGTTCCCGCCCGGTTACTCCGCTGCCGCGAAATGCGTCACGCGACACGGCCTTAGGTTGTTGGTTACGTCCAGCATCCACCTGCGACACGCCGGGATTTCGCTGATCCTGCACATTCAGTTTTTGGTTCTTAGCCTTCTCCGCAACACGTTCCACGCGCAGAGACTTGTCGAGATCTCGTCTGAACGGCGGCGCGGCTGGGGTATTGCCCACGACGACCGTTGTATCTTGGAGTTTCTTCGCGATGCCCGGCGGCACATCGATCTTGCCGCGGCCCCATGCCGATCGCAGTGCCGCGTTGCGCAGTGGCGTCAGCAATAAAGGCTCCAGCGTCGGTCGAACCTGCGTGATGCTCGCGGGATTCACGTGTCTTACCGAACGCGAATCGATTGGCCGATCGAAATAATCAACGGGCACGACTGTGACGGCGTTCGGGACATTCCAATTCACCAGATTTGTCGCAACCACATCACCCCGACTCAGGTAATGGGGTTGCCAGTTCTGATCATAGTAACGTGACACATATGTATCGCCTGGGCCGAGAGGCACCCAACCGATGTCGCTGTCGCCGTATGGCACAAACGCAACGAGAGCGGGCGAATACACCGGGGTCGTGTTGACTGAATCCGGAATCCAGTACCATCGATTGTTCACGAACGTCCAGCGCCCGTAGTGATAAGGTGCATAACCCCAAGGCTCACTCGAAACCCAAGTCGGGCCGTACGGATAGTCATTGACCCAGTAGCCTTGCGAATATGGCGACCAGCCCACATCCACGCGCGGACTCCAGCCATACCCATAGTTGCCGACATTTTGCCAGTCCCCGTAATAACTTAGATCGTTGATGCCGGGTGCGACGTAGGTCACGTAGCGATAACTCACATCGTTGCGATATGGATCGAAGTAGTAAGGATCGGCGAGATACGTGTCGTAGCTCACATAACGACCGTCGTAATAG
>JBKPPE010000454.1:0-4722 GCA_046733375.1 Acidobacteriota bacterium
AGCAAATATCCGGCGGCGCGCGAAATGATCGATGGCGGACTTGCGATCGTGCTGGCAACCGACTTTAACCCCGGTTCTTCGCCCACTCCATCGATGACGATGGTGCTTTCGCTTGCCTGCACGCAGATGAAGATGACGCCGGCCGAAGCAATCACGGCGGCGACGATCAATGCGGCTTACTCACTCGGCCGTGGCGATGACATCGGCAGTTTGGAAAAAGGCAAGCGCGCGGATTTTGTGATTCACGATGCAGCGGACTATCGCGAACTGCCCTACTGGTTCGGGATTGAACACCCGTGGCTGGTTTACTCATCTGGCAAATTAGCGTGTCAGAAGCCCGACCGTTAGGCAGGTACAGAACCGCGAACGGTAGTCAGCGGGATAACCGCTCAACTAGATACCCGGATTGAAGTCATTATCCCGCTCACTACAGTTTGCGGTTCTATAAAAATTTTCGTTGACGCATCCGCACTTCTTTTTTATTATCCGGGTAACACTGGAAAGGAGGTGATCCAAAAATATATGAGTAATAATCACAGTGAGGTGGCTGAGACCTAGTCTCAGGATCAATCACAGGACGTTTCGGATTGTTTTCCTGAGTAAGTCACTGTGACACCTTCTTTCCGAAGGTCACAGCCCGAAGGTCAATCCAAACAGTTCACCGGAAAGCCGCTCGGCGAGCAATCGCGAGCGGCTTTTCTTCTGCAATTGACTTATCATCCCCCGCAGCGTTAGAAGCATCTGAGAATTACCACAGGAATTCCAAAGTAAGTGGCAGAAAAGCAGTCGAGTTCTCCCGTTTTTTACGATCCGCGCGGCCGCCGCTGGAAACGTGTGCGCCGCACGTGGCTGGCGCTGGCGATCTTTGTCACGATCGTGGTCAGCATTTTCATTGCCAGCGTCCTCGCGAATCCCTTTCTGGCAACGCCCACGTTGAAGCCCCTCAAGAATCTGCCGAGTGCGGGCGACATCAAACCGCGTCCGCTCGCCACGCCCATCACAAACGCGCGCGAGCTGAAAGCAAAGAAGGCGCAAGCCGAACTGCAAAAGGCCGAAGCGCAAACTCGTATCGCTCCCGGCAAACGCCCGGAACTGATGCCGCGCGTGCCGCCACCGGTGAACACGCCGCTGCCACTGCCACCGCCGGCGCAATTCGCGAAGAAACCTTTGAGTGTGGGTTTTTACGTCGATTGGGACGAATCAAGCTACGCGTCGCTCGAGCGAAACCTAAATCATCTCGATTGGCTGATGCCGCAGTGGATGCATCTGGTTGATGCCAAGCCCGGCGAACGGCCTTTCGCGGACGATCTCACAAATGCCGATTCCGAAGCCGAACATCAATACGCGCTGATGGCGCTGAACCTGATTCGGGAGAAGCGCCCGCAGATGCAAATCCTGCCGGTCGTGCAGAACCTCGACGATGAAAAGTGGCAGCCGGATCTGCTGGCCCGCGCGGTAGCGACGGAAGAATCGCGCCAGCGTTTGGTCGCGGCGCTCATAGATTTCGTCAATCAAAACAAATTCGCGGGCATCTGTGTCGATTTCGAAGAGCCGACAAAAGAGACGCAGCCGAATCTGCTGAAGTTCATGCAGGAACTGCACGCGGCGTTTCAGCCACACGGCTGGATCGTGACGCAGGCAGCGCCTTTCAACGATGCGGAGTGGAATTATCGCGACTACTCAGCCGCCTGCGATTACCTGATGTTGATGGCTTATGACGAGCATTGGTCGACGGGCTCCACCATCGGTTCGGTGGCATCGCAAAGTTGGTACGAACAAAACCTCGCGAATCGAATGCGCGAAATCGATCCCGCAAAGACGATCATAGCCCTCGGCAATTACGGTTACGAATGGGTCGACGGGCCGGGACATGGAAAAGAGACGAGCTTTCAGGAAGCTGTGATCGCATCGCGCGATTCCGAAGCCGATATCACTTTCGATCAAGCGACGCGTAATCCATATTTCGAATTTGACGAAACGGATGACACACATCACACCGTATGGTTTCTGGATGCGGTGACAGCTTTCAATGAAATGCACGCGGCCAGCGGATACGACTGCGCCGGTTTCGCGCTGTGGCGATTAGGCTCAGAGGATCCATCGCTGTGGTCAATCTTCGGCAGCGATCAACCAACCGCTTCACCTGACTTGCTGCGCCGCATCGCGTACGGATATGAAGTCGATTTCGAAGGCACGGGCGAGCTGCTGGAAGTCACCGCCAGTCCGCATGACGGTTGGCGCGACATCAAAGTCGATCCGGCGAACGGCTATATCAATTCGGAGACTTACGATCGCAAAGGCATTCCGTCTTCTTACGTGATCGAGCGCACGGGCGATATTCCTGGAATGATCGCATTGACCTTCGACGACGGTCCCGATCCAAGTTGGACGCCCGCGATCCTCGACATTCTGAAACGAGAAAATGTGCCGGCAACTTTCTTTGTCATCGGAAAGAACGGCGACGCTTATCCAGATTTGCTGCGGCGCATGGTCAACGAAGGGCATGAAGTCGGCAATCACACCTACACACATCCAAATCTCGGTGAGGTGCCGGCGAGAATCACGACGCTTGAATTGAATGCGACGCAACGACTGATCGAGTCGATCACCGGCCACTCAACCGTGCTCTTCCGCCCACCGTATTTTGGCGACGCGGAAGCTGACAAACCCGGCGAAGTAGAGCCGGCAATCATTGCGCAAAAACTCGGGTACATCATGGTCGGCGTTCGCATCGATCCGGGAGACTGGGAACCCGGAGTAACCGCGAACGAAATCGTTCAGAACACGATCGAACGCGCAGAAGACAAGAATCCGGAGACCCGCGGAGAAATTGTGCTCCTGCACGATTCGGGTGGCGACCGCAGTGCGACGATCGCGGCATTGCCGGAGCTGATTCATCAACTGCGCGCCCGTGGTTACAAGTTCGTGCCGGTGTCTGAGCTCGGTGGTTGGAGTCGCGATCAGGTGATGCCGCAACTGCCGCCGAGCGAGAACCTCTACACGCGCACCGACAGATTGACGTTCATGGTCCTTTCAATTGGCGGCTGGTTGATGCAGTGGGTGTTTTTGATTGGCATCGTGCTCGGCTTGACGCGCCTGACGGTGATCGGCGCGCTCGCATTTGCGCAGTGGGTGCGCTCGCGCCGTCGCGAACATGAACACAGCGGTGAGCAGTTCGAACCGTTCGTGTCGATCATCGTTCCGGCTTACAACGAAGAGCAGGTGATCGAAAGCACGATTCGCAGTCTGCTGGTTTCCGACTATCCGAATTTTGAAATCATTGTAGTAGATGATGGTTCAGGCGACCGCACCAGCGACCTTGTCAGTGAGAAGTTTGGCAGCGAGCCCCTCGTACAACTATTCACCGTCGCGAACGCCGGCAAAGCGGCGGCGCTGAACTTTGGTTTACGCCACGCGAAAGGAGACGTGATTGTGGCGCTGGATGCGGACACTCAGTTTCCGCCTGAAACGACTCGCGCACTCGCCCGCCGCTTCGTCGATCCGCACATTGGCGCGGTCGCCGGCAATGCCAAAGTCGGCAATCGCATCAACATCGTCACGCGTTGGCAAGCGCTCGAGTACATCACCTCGCAGAATATGGATCGGCGCGCGTTTGCGAGCTTGAACTGCATCACGGTCGTGCCCGGCGCCGTCGGCGCGTGGCGGCGTGAACTGATCGAGCAGTGCGGCGGCTTCAGCGATGCTACGCTCGCGGAAGACCAGGACCTGACGCTGCTGATTCGCAAACGCGGATACAAAATTGGCTATGAAGAAGCAGCGATTGCCTGGACTGAAGCGCCGGATGGCCTGCGCACGTTAGCGCGGCAGAGATTTCGCTGGGCGTACGGCACGCTGCAATGTCTTTGGAAGCATCGCGACGCGTTGTTCCGGCCACGCTACGGCACGCTGGGACTGGTCGGGATGCCGAACGTCTGGATTTTCCAGGTTCTTTTCCCGCTCATCTCGCCAATCATGGATCTAATCGTGATCTACACGCTGGCGTCGTCAATTTATTACCGCTTCGCGCAACCCTCAGGCTTTTCGTTTACAAATCTGCGCCAGGTCCTCTTCTACTACGCGCTGTTTCTTGCCGTCGATTGGTTTGCGGCAGCGTTCGCATTTTTGCTCGAACGCAAAGAGCATTGGCGTCTGCTGTGGTGGTTGTTCCTGCAAAGATTCTGTTATCGCCAAGTCATGTACTACGTGATGGTGAAATCAGTTGCGACCGCCGCGCGCGGCGCCGTCGTCGGCTGGGGCAAGCTGGAGCGAAAAGCGACAGTAGAAGTGCGTTCGTAGCGTGATTTCGGGTCGACGAGCGTTCTCGTTTTTTTCATTGACCATTTTTTCATTCGTCATTTCTCATTTGTCATTTCCTGCGTCACAGAATGAGCGCGTTAGACGTCCGGGGTCGCGATTTAAAATGACAAATGAAAAATGTCAAATGGAAAATGGAAAATAGTCTTTGCTCTTGTGCTGTTTATTGCCGCTGCCTTTCGCATTTCCGTCGCGCATTGGTTTCCGAACGACTCGCCTGATGATGGACGCGTGTATGCGCAGATGGCGCGCAACGTCCTGGAGCAGCATGTCTACTCTAACGATCCCGAACCGCCGTTCAATCCTTCGCTGATTCGGCTTCCCGGTTATCCACTGTTTCTCGCATCGATCTATTCAGTCTTTGGACATCAGAACAATGGTGCCGTGCGAATTATCCAAGCCTTGATC
>JBKPPE010000455.1:0-6221 GCA_046733375.1 Acidobacteriota bacterium
GCAGAAAAATGCGGGCAAGGATGCCCGCGCTCCAAAATGATTCGCGGCTACACACCTCCGGCAGACTTGAGTCGAACGCGCAACCTCGCGCTCGGCGTGGGAATTGTGCTCACGCTGTTGCTGATCGTCGGCGCGTTCCTGGATCGCGCTCATTTCTTTCACGGCTATCTCGTCGGATTTATCTTCTGGACCGGAATTACAGTCGGCAGCCTTGCCTTGTTGATGCTGCAACACCTCACCGGTGGTGCGTGGGGACTGGTGATCCGGCGTGTGCTCGAAGCGTCGACACGCACGTTCCCGCTGATGCTTCTGCTCTTCGTTCCGGTTGCGATTGGCCTGAAGCACATTTATCCCTGGACTGATGCGGCCGTAATGAACAGCACGGCGGCCCTGCAAAAGAAGACATCATTCCTGAACCCGTCATTTTTTATCCTGCGCGCGTTTGTGTATTTCGCAATTTGGTCCGCGCTGGCGATGGCGCTGAATTGGTTCTCACTGCAGCAGGATCGCGCCGCCTCGCGAGAAGTGCGCAAACGTATGCAGATGATCAGCGGGCCCGGCCTTGTTTTGACGATTATCTGCATTACGTTCGCGGCCATCGATTGGGTCATGTCGCTGGATCCGTCGTGGTACTCAACGATTTATGGGTTGATTTTCGTCGCATCGTGGGCTCTTAGCGCGCTCGCCTTCACGATTCTGATCATGAGCTGGCTGTCAGCGCGCGAGCCGATGAGGGCAGTCGTTCAGCCGCGGCATTCGCATGACTGGGGAAATCTGACGCTCGCGCTGGTCATGTTATGGACGTACTTTGCGTTCTCGCAATACCTGCTGATCTGGTCGGGAAATTTGCCGGAAGAAACGACGTGGTATGTCGCGCGCAAACACGGCGGCTGGGGCGCGATCGCGTTAACCATCGTGATTTTTCAATTCGCGTTTCCGTTCCTGGCGCTGCTCTCGCGCGCCACCAAAAAAAATGCGCAGAGACTCGCGATGTTGGCTGCGCTGATTTTGGTGATGCGCATCGTCGATGTAATTTGGCTGATTGAACCGACATACAGCCCTGGTGATTTCGTCTTTAATTGGATGGACTATGTCGCGCCGATCGCGATCGGCGGATTGTGGCTGGGAACGTTCGCGTGGCAGTTGCAGAAGCGACCACTGCTACCAATCAACGATCCGCAATTGGAGCAGGCGCTCGTCGCGCACCCGGGTCACTAGAACGATCGTTTAGAGGCGGGCTAGCGCCCGCCGAAGAAGTCGGGCCGTAGCCCGACTCTTAACCGGAAAGTTTTTTTCAAATGGCGGAGCACGATCGCAAGTCACACATCACCGAAACGCCGGACACGTCGCACATCAAGAACATCGATGTGATGCACGAGCAGAGCGACGTCCAGATTGGCGGCATCGCGAAATTCATCGTCGGGCTTCTGATTCTGACGATCGTGACGTTCGTCGCGCTGTTGGGACTGTTTGCGATCTTTCAAAAGACTGCGGCAACGCAGGAGCAGGAGACGCATCGCTCCCCGATCGCTATGAGTGGCGAAGAGCGTCTGCCGCCTGAGCCGCGCCTTCAAAGCGCTCCCGGATTCGCAGAAAATCTGGAAAAGGCGAAAGTTGAAGAGCATCCGCAACCTACGCCAACGGGCGGATTCGTTCCCCCGAGAGATCCGATGTGGGAGATCCACGCGCTGCGTGAACAGTGGAATCACGTGCTGGAGCATGGGCCTACCGATCAGAACGGTCAGCGATTCGGGATGCCGATCGAGCAGGCGAAGGAAGAAGCGCTGAAGCAACTGTCTGCAAAGAAGGAGGCAGGAGGCAGACCGCAGACGGCAGGAAAGAAATGAGATTTGTGTCGAAACAACCAGATTCTTTAACGAGAAGTGCTTGGCGGATTTTTCTGTCCTGCTTCCTGCTGTCTGGCTCCTGCCTCCTCGCGCACGCCCAGCCCGGCGTTCCGATGCCCAGCTCTCCTTTGTATGGCGCGCGAACTGAAACAGGTGCGGTCTCGACTGGATTGCCGGTGATATTGAAGACGGTAGGAATCGAGCAGCGACTCAACGAGCAGGTGCCGCTCGATGCAGTCTTCAAAGATGAGCACGGTCAGCAAGTGCGTCTGGGCGATGTCGCGAAAGGCAAGCCGGTCGTTCTTGCGCTCGTTTACTACTCGTGCCCGATGCTCTGCAACCAGATTCTGAATGGAGTGCTCGGATCGCTCCGGCAGGTTTCATTTAACGCCGGCGAGCAATTCGAAGTTATTGCAATCAGTTTTGATTCGCGCGAGACGCCGGAACTGGCGGCGACAAAAAAGCAGACATACGTGAAAGCTTACAACCGTCCAGGCGCGGATGCGGGCTGGCATTTTTTGACCGGCGACGACGCAAACATTAAGCGCGTGACCGACGCGGCCGGGTTTCATTACAAGTGGGACGAGAAAACGAACCAGTTCGCGCACGCCAGCGGCATCATGCTGCTGACGCCGGAAGGAAAGCTCGCGCGCTACTTTTACGGCATTGAGTATCCGCCGCGCGACGTACGGCTTGGACTGGTGGAAGCTTCGGAAAACAAAATCGGCACGCCCGTCGATGCCCTGTACTTGTATTGCTATCACTACGATCCGGCGACGGGAAAATATGGCGCGGTCGTAATGAACATTATGAAAGTCGCGGGTGTGATCACCGTTGGTTTGATTGTCGGTATGCTGTTGGTTTTGCGAAAGCGCTGGCCCTATGCGGAAGGAAAATCGTTTAGCGGCGGGCTACCGCCCGCCGCAGGTGTCGGGCAGTAGCCCGACTCTAAACGATTAATCGCTTTTTGTTATGCAATCCTGGTTTCCATTCATTCCTGAGAGCGCGTCGACCCTTTCCGGTGACGTTGACGCGGTCTATTTTTACGTCTCAGGCGTAACGGTTTTCTTCGTTACGTTGATTTCGCTCGTCATCATCTTTTTTGTCATTCGCTATCGCCGCCGTAACGCGTTCGAGATCCCCCGACCAATCGAAGGCTCGCACAAACTCGAGACGCTTTGGTCGGTCATTCCGCTCGTCATCGCTATGAGCATCTTCGTTTGGGGCGCCAGAGTTTATTTCGCGCAATACCGGCCGCCGCAAAACGCCCTTGAAGTTTACGTGGTGGGCAAACAATGGATGTGGAAATTTCAGCACCCGACCGGCCAGCGCGAAATCAATGAGTTGCACGTGCCCGTCGGACGTAAGGTCAAGCTGATCATGACGACCGAGGACGTGATTCACGACGTCTTCATCCCGGCGTTTCGCATCAAGATGGACGTGGTCCCCGGCAAGTACACGAGCGAATGGTTTGAAGCGACAAAGCCGGGCCGGTATCACTTTTTCTGCGCCGAGTACTGCGGCATGAATCACTCGGGCATGCGCGGCTACATTGAAGTGATGGAGCCGAAGGATTTTGATAATTGGTTGAGCGGCAACGCGAACCAGATGTCACCGGCCGCCGCGGGCCAGGCAATGTTTGAGTCGCTGGGCTGCGCGTCATGTCACGGCGCGAATGCCGAAGGCGGACGCGGGCCGGCCTTACTTGGCGTGTACGGCAGCAATGTCGTGTTAAGCAGCGGTCCGGCGGTTAAGGCGGATGAAGGTTACCTGCGTGAATCTATCATCAATCCGCAGGCAAAGATCGTGACGGGCTTTGGACCGATCATGCCGTCGTTCCAGGGACAATTGACCGAAGAGCAGTTGCTGGGATTGGTGGCTTATATCAAATCGTTGTCGACGCCCAGGCCTGAGACACCGACGGCGAAACCGCCGGCGACTGGAACGCCGCAAAGCGCGAATCCGGTTCGGCCGCAGTGATCGTTAGAGGCGGGCGCAGAGTTGCGCGATAGCCCGACTCTGAACAAAGAGAATTTGTAATTATGGAAGAATTCACGATACCACCGCCACGCACTAATTACTTGAATGCCGAGTACGGCATCAAGTCGTGGCTGCTCACGAAAGATCACAAGCGCATCGCGCTGCTGTACCTGGGCTCGGTCAGTTTCTTTTTCCTGATCGGCAGCCTCTACGCGATGGCGATTCGTTTGGAGTTGCTGACCCCGCAGGGCGACCTGACACAGTCGAGTACTTACAACAAGATCTTCACGCAGCACGGAATCATCATGGTGTTCTTCTTTTTGATTCCGGCAATTCCGGCGACGCTCGGTAATTTCCTGGTGCCGATGATGATTGGCGCGAAGGATCTCGCGTTTCCGCGCATCAACCTTTTGAGCTGGTACGTCTACATGGCGGGCGGCATCATCACCATCTATGCGCTGCTCGCCGGCGGCATCGACACGGGCTGGACGTTTTACACGCCGTACAGCACCACTTTTTCCAACTCATACGTGCTGACGACTGGCGTAGGTATTTTCATCACAGGCTTTTCGTCGATCCTGACCGGACTGAATTTCATCGTCACGATCCACACGATGCGTGCGCCGGGGATGACGTGGTATCGGCTGCCGCTCTTCATCTGGTCGCATTACGCCACCAGTCTGATCATGATTCTCGGCACGCCCGTCGTGGCGATCACGGTGCTGCTGCTCGCTTTTGAGCGGCTCGCGCATATCGGGATCTTCGATCCGGCGGCGGGCGGCGATCCGGTGCTGTTCCAGCACTTGTTCTGGTTCTATTCGCATCCGGCCGTCTACATCATGGTGCTGCCGGCGATGGGTGTTACGAGCGAACTCATCGCGAACTTCTCTCGCAAAAATATTTTCGGGTATAAGTTTGTGGCGTTCTCAAGCCTTGCCATTGCCGTATTCGGATTCCTGGTTTGGGGACACCACCTTTTTGTCGCGAGCCAGTCGGTTTATGCGGGAATGATTTTTTCGTTCCTCAGTTTCGCCGTCGCGATTCCGTCAGCCATTAAGGTTTTCAACTGGACGGCGACGCTTTACAAGGGGTCGATTTCATACGACACGCCGATGCTTTACGGCTTGGGCTTCATCGGCTTGTTTACGATTGGCGGTATGACGGGAATGTTCCTGGCAGCGCTGGCGACCGACGTGCACTTGAGCGACACGTACTTCATCGTGGCGCACTTTCACTACATTATGGTCGGCGGGACATTGCTGGCGTACCTCGGCGGACTGCACTACTGGTGGCCGAAAATTTCCGGTCGCATGTATCCCGAAGGTTGGGGACGATTCTCGGCGCTCGTTGTGTTCGTCGGGTTCAATCTGACGTTCTCGCCGCAATTCGTGCTCGGCTACATGGGTATGCCGCGACGCTATCACACGTATCCCGTGGACATGGTTTCGTGGCAAGTGCTGCACGTGTTGTCGACGGCGGGTGCGTCGATCCTGGGGGTCGGGTTACTAATTCCGTTGATCTATCTCGCGTGGTCTTTGCGTTATGGGCGAATTGCTGAGTCGAATCCGTGGCATCTGCCCGGGCTCGAGTGGCAGACGTCTTCGCCTCCGCCGACTGAGAACTTTTTAGAAACGCCGATTGTGACTTCGGAACCGTACGAGTTCGCGCCGCCGGAGACGAAAGAAGTAGTTGGCAAGTTTGAAAGACAAGCGCGTGCCGAGGCGTGAGGTAGACCGTCACGAGAACTGACGCGATGATTTGGTGAAAAAAGCATTGAAAATTAGAGATTGAAAAGTGCAAATTGAAATTTTGAAACCGCGCGCGACCAA
Source organism: Acidobacteriota bacterium (assembly GCA_046733375.1). Classification (GTDB taxonomy): domain Bacteria; phylum Acidobacteriota; class Blastocatellia; order Pyrinomonadales; family Pyrinomonadaceae; genus UBA11740. The sequence goes on from JBKPPE010000455.1 coordinate 5,657, forward strand.
TTTGACTCGATGCTTCGCGGCGGGGTCGTCAAGCTTCTTCGCTGACGACTTTCCCGTCACCGCGCGCGGGCGCTGGCCCGGGACGCAGACGGAATTTTGAAATTTCCATTTTTCAATTTCTAATTTTCACTTTCCTACTATGGCTGAGGGATTAGCAACAACTCACGAACACGCGCATCCCGCGTTGCAGCACCATTTCGAGAACATGGAGCAACAGCGCGAAGCGGGGACGCTCGGCATGTGGGTCTTTCTTGTCACCGAAATAATGTTCTTCGGTGGCATGTTCCTCGCTTACACCCTTTATCGTTACAAGTATCCGGCAGCTTTTGCCGCGGCCAGCAATCACCTCGACATTAAGTTAGGCGCGGTCAATACCGTCGTGTTGATCGTGAGCAGCTTTACGATGGCCATGGCGGTCTTCAGCACGCAGGTGGGCAAACGGCGCAACTCAATCATCTTTTTGATTTTGACTTTGGCGTTGGGTCTGACATTTCTGGGGATCAAAGCTGTCGAATACAAGGCAAAATATGACGACCACTTAATTCCCGGACATCTGATTCCCAGC
>JBKPPE010000456.1:0-3505 GCA_046733375.1 Acidobacteriota bacterium
CCCCAGTCCAGCTAAGTCAAAAGGGGATGGCGATTGAACGCCTCATACTCAATGCGCGCGGGATGAATTTCATTTCGCGGTAGGGGAGCGCCATCTGAGACCAGTCTCGGGAGATTGTGAAAGAGCAGGGACCTTTTATGCCTCGAACGTTCGTTAGTCAAGGTTTTTCCTGCAAGTCGAAGGCGTGCTGTCCGTTCGCCACGCGCCGCGTTGAACGCGTCTTCACAGTTCTCTTGATTCTGTGGGCTCCGCGATTCCTGGGACAGTCGCTATAATCGTTCAGCGGAGGCCAAATAAGCTTAGTAATGAGCAACAGCACGAATTCGCTCCGTTCGGAAACCATCAGGTTTCACGGGCGGATTCTTTTTCTAACAGAAGACACCTCGTTGATTCGTCAACAACTTGAAGCGAGGGGCGATGAGGCGCGCGCGCTGGAAGACGAGTTAGCGGCGCGACTCGCGGATGATGATCTGCCATTGATGAACAACATCTCGACCGATGAGATTACGCCCGGCTGGGTCTGTTTTTACTACGACGAGACGTTGGGTCAATACGTTTATGTCGGCATGCGTGACGCAGCGGTCAGGAAAGATGAAGTGAAAAACGGCGGCTTCGCGGTGGTCGTTTCGGGTTTGTCGAAAGGCTGCGGTTCATCGCGCGAGACCGCGCCGTACTCCGAAAAATGGGCGGGCATTCAACTCGTCATCGCGAAGAGTATCGAAAAGATCTACGGACAGAATTCACAGAATATTGGCTTGCTTACCTCCACTGATTTCGACCTGATGGATCGAATCCGGCGCGGCGAAGAGATTGCGCTGAATGAATTCACGAAGGGCCTCGATCCGATTTCACAGGACATTGTTGAGTACGGCGGACTGTTCAATTACAACAAGGCGCGTTTGGCGGGTGAGATTTCGCCGCCACCGATCGCGGGTCAAGAATTGGTGGAGCAACTGACTGAGCAACTCATCGACGTTGGCCAGGTCGCAGAATATGAACGTGATACATGGCAACACGTAGTTCAGAAAGCTGCGACAAGTGCGCCACAACCGCGCCGCCCGATGAACATTGTCGAGAAAATCATCGCCCGACACGCGTTCGTCAAAGCCGGCACCGTCGGTGTCGAATCAGTCAAACCCGGCGATGCGCTGTTCGCAGTAGCCGACGTGCGCTTCTCGCACGAGTACGTCACGCCCATGGCGGCGTCACTGTTTACTCAAGCACTTGGCGTCGACGCGAAGATAACTGAACCGCAATCAGTCTTTGCGTTTCGCGATCACCTCACATTCCTCGGCAAAGTCATGTCGCCGAAACATCGCGAGATGGGGTTACTCGAAAAAGCGGAAGGTCTCGCGACGACACAGGAGAGTTTTACCGACCGGCAGGGAATAAAACTCTACGGCGAGAATCCGGATGGCGGCTCAGAGGCAATCTGTCACAACGCAGTCGTTGAAGATCTCGCTTTGCCGGGACAGATCGTTATCGGCACAGATTCGCACACCTGCATGGCAGGCGTACTTGGCTGCTTCGCTTTCGGCGTTGGGTCAACCGACATGGCGAACGCGTGGTACACCAAAGACATTCGCATCCGCGTGCCCGAAACGGTGAAATACGTTTTGAAAGGTAAGAAACGCGCGGATGTCGCCGCGAAGGACGTCATGCTTTACATCCTCGCGACCGATTACATGAAATCGAGCCAGGGCATCGGCAAAGTTCTGGAGTTCGCCGGCGCAGACTTAGCCAACTGGCCAATGGATGAGCGCGCGACTTTAACGAACATGGCGGTCGAAGCCGGCGGCTTCACCGGCATCATCGAACCGGATGAAGCGACGCTCGCTTACATTGTGACGATGCGCGGACTGGACGCCGACGAAGTGCGCAAAGGGTTCGTCTACAGCGATCCGGACGCTGAGTACGCGGCGGTCTTTGAAATCGATCTCGATGAGATTCGGCCGATGGTCGCGCTACCCGGCGATCCGCGCAACGGAATTCCCATTGACACTCTCGAAGGCGAAGTGCGCATCGATGCGGCGTACGGCGGATCATGCACGGGCGGCAAGATGGCCGACATGGACATGTACGCGACGGTCTTGCAGCATGCGCTCGATCAAGGCAAGCACGTCGCTCCGGGAGTTCATCTCTACCTGCAATTCGGCTCGCAGAAGATCAAGCAGTACGCGAAGGAGCGCGGCTACATCGAAATCTTTCAACGCGCTGGTGCGGAATTGATCGATCCTAGTTGCGGCGCGTGCATCAATGCTGGCCCAGGGGCCTCGAAAACCGCCGACACCGTCACCGTCAGCGCGCAGAACCGCAACTTTCCTGGACGCAGTGGACCTGGGAAACTCTATCTCGCGTCACCTTACGTTGTGGCTGCTTCAGCGATTGCCGGAAAGATTGTCGAACCGGAAGAGTTTCTAAAGAACTGAATTAATCCGCAGATTACACAGATTCACCAAAACAGAAAGCTGAAGGCCATTGACTAATGACGGAACGCAGTCCCACCTTTTTCTTTTGAATCTGTGTAGTCTGTGTAATCTGCGGATTAAATCTTACATCGCCAACCCACCATCCACCTGAATCACCTGACCCGTAATGTAACGGGCGTCGTCTGACAAGAGGAAGCAAGCGATGCGCGCAACTTCGTCCGCTTCGGCGAAGCGGCCGAGTGGAATCTGCTCGATGAGTTTCGTTTGGTAGGTTTCATCGAGCGCGGATGCCATATCGGTGGCGACCATGCCGAGCGCGAGCGCGTTAACGGTGACTTTGCGGCTGGCGACTTCGCGGGCGAGCGCTTTCGTCAATCCAATCATCCCCGCCTTCGATGCAGAATAATTCGACTGCCCGGCCATGCCCACCACACCGCTGATCGAAGTGATATTGAGGATCGAGCCGCCTTCTTCCTGACGCAGCATCACGCGTAATGCGGCCTTGGAAAAATTCCACGCGCCTTTCAGGTTGGTGTCGATGACTGCGTCCCAATCGTCTTCTTTCATCCGCAGGATCAAAGTGTCCCGCACGATGCCCGCGTTGTTGACGAGAAAATCAATCCGGCCGAAAGCGTCCTTAGTCTGCTTCACCATCTCTGCAGCGGCGTCTGTGTTCGCAACATCGCCTTGGGTCGCGAGTGCGCGCGCGCCGAGCGTTTCGATTTCACTCTTGAGACTCTCGGCAGCTTCCGCGCTCTTCGCGTAATTAAAGGCGATGTCGGCGCCCCGCCGCGCCAACTCGAGGGCGATCGCGCGGCCAATTCCGCGGGTGGCGCCAGTGACAATCGCAGCACGGCCAGAGAATTGTTTTTGATCTGACAATGGATATCTCCGAAGAAATACTGTTATTGATAAAAACGGAACGGAATATAGCAGAGCAAAAAACAGCCGCGCTAGCGGCGCAATGTTTATAGAAAGACAACCGCCGACTGATTCCCTCCGAATTGAGCAAAACGCGCCGCGTTTTGCTCAATTCGGAAAAAGGAGCAGGCGTGCGCGGTAGCTATAAACATTTC
>JBKPPE010000457.1:0-4811 GCA_046733375.1 Acidobacteriota bacterium
GCAATAGAGTTAGCTCTCAAGGCGTTGCATCTCGAAACTCGAACCCAACTGCAGGTGAAGAGAGACTTTGGTCACGATCTCAAAGCGTCGTACGATGCTCTGCCGGTGCCGAATCAAGTCCTTTCCCCCCGGAAAATTCGCGTGCTTGAGCAGACAAGCCTACTATACGATAGAAAAGTCAAAGCCTTTGAATACTTGCGGCCAAGCGACGTGGCCCGCGCTTATAAAGACTTTCCCGTGCTTGAAGATCTGGCAAGGTGGCGACAAAACTAGTTTCTACATGCGCATAACAACTCGTTGGACCGGAGCGGCGGTAGCCCGTTGCTAAAGGCAAAAGGAAAAAAGATTTAAGCCTCCCGATGAACTCTGACGTTAGATGGCGAGATTTGTGTTTCCTCGAGTTTGGGACGATGAGAAACTGCGCAGGAGGCACGGAAAAGGGAGAGAGAGCTTATGTTCCCAATTGGTGATGACAATACTGCTGAAAGAACTGTTCCGGTCGTGACGTATGCCTTGATCGCTTTGAACATCCTATTTTTCTTTGTAGAGCTGAGTGGAGGCGAAGCTTTCATTGAGAAGTGGGCTTTTGTTCCCAGCCGTTTCCTTGCAAATCCGGCAGCTGATTTTCCGACGCTTTTCACTTCCATGTTCATGCATGCTGGGTGGTTACACCTGGGAGGTAACATGCTTTATTTATGGATCTTCGGGGACAATGTGGAGGACAACTTCGGGCACCTGAAATTCATAATCTTTTACCTACTCTGTGGGTTGGCGGCAACCTTTGCACAATTGGTATTTAGCCTCAGGTCAAACGTGCCGAATCTGGGAGCATCTGGGGCGATTGCGGGTGTACTTGGTGCTTACATTTTGCTCTTCCCAAGAGGACAGGTCAGAGTATTGCAGGGCCAACAAGTGATTCCCATGCCCGCACTGATAGTCATCGGGCTTTGGTTCGTGCTGCAGTTTTTTAGCGGCATCGGTTCCATCGCCAACGCAGCGCAGGGTGGCGTCGCGTACATGGCGCACATCGGCGGATTCATCGCAGGTCTTGTGCTGAGCTTTTTGTTTCGTGGAAGTCGCGGGGGCGAGGCGCCTAGCCTGAACCGCTAAACAAACCGAGACGGCACCGGTTACGCCCAACTACTCGGGGGACCGGAGCGGCGGGAGCGTGAATGCAGTGATGCGTGATGAGTAATGAGTGATGAAAGAAATCGCGCCCCCGTGCCGCGGTGGTCTAGCGATAAGTCGAACTACGAGAGGCGAATTATGAGAATAACAAACTTGTTCGCGCGGGTAATAAAGTTACCGTTCAAATCAATCGCTCTGCTGTTTATTCTTATGGCTATTTCAGCCGCCGTCACAAAAGCACAACCAGCCGGTCGCGCACTTGGAGTGATAGACAAGCCAATTAAAGTCTTGCCGGCCAACGCAAAGCGTTATGCGGTGGTTATCGGCGTCGATCAATATGCAGATACTCAGATTACAACGCTAGGCGGTGCGAGCAACGATGCGAAAGCACTTGCGCAGGCGCTGATTCAATATGCCGGTTTTCCAAGCGAGCAGGTAACCCTCCTGGCCTCGGATCAACCAGCGGAACGCCAGCCGACTCGAGGGAATATTCTCCGGCGGCTGTCGAACATGGCCGCGGTTATTCCTCCGGACGGTTTGCTGCTTCTGTCCTTCGCCGGACATGGTATCGAACGCGGCGGCCAGGCTTTTCTGCTTCCCTCGGATTCGCAAGTTAGCAATGACGTCGATCTGCTTGAACAGACTGCCATCAACGTCTCGCAAATCAAAGACAGGATCAAGAAGATCGGCGTGACGCAGGTGCTACTTATTCTGGATGCCTGCCGCAACGATCCTGTAGGGAGGGCGAATGCAGACAATCCTCTGACACCTGCTTATACGCGCGGCTTCAACTTTGATGTGCGCAATCGTGAAGTGCAGGCATTCGCAACTTTGTATGCAACCGAGGTCGGTCATCGCGCCTACGAATATAAGGAGAAGAAGCAAGGCTATTTCACCTGGATTTTGGTGGAAGCGTTGCGCGGTGGTGCCGCCAATGAAAAGGGGGAAGTGACGTTGGGAGGACTTGTACGGTATCTGCAGGAGCGCGTGCCAAAACGGGTGCTGCAAGATTTAGGCGCCGGCAAAGATCAAAAGCCGTTCGCCGTCATTGAAGGCTATCGCGCTGATGAGTTGGTGCTCTCGATTCGCGATCCAAAGGCACCGGCGGCTAATAACGCCACCGATATTGCGAGTAACGCCCGGTCGGAAACCAGCAGTCGCGACACAGGAATTGAACTTAAACCGCGTGATTCGCTGGAAGGTTCGACCTGGACAGGCAGCAGTCCCGAAGCAGGCGAGTACACGATGAAGTTTCTAAAAGATGGCAAACTGGAATACATCATAAGTGTGCTTCAGAACGGGGTTACGGCGCCGCGAACCGTGAAGGGGACCTGGAAACAATCGGGCAATAACGTCCAGATTGTCATCGGCAACTCTTACTCGGTCTTGCAGGGCACTCTGGACGGTAACGTCATGAAAGGCGACGGAACTAATCAGGAAGGCACGTCGTGGAAGTGGACCCTTTTTAAAAAAGAATAGCTCTCAACCAGAAACTCACGGCGAAAGCGCCTTGCTGAAGGCAAAAGGAAAAAGGCAAAAGGAAAAAGATTTCACCGCGGGTCAACTCTGGTGTTATGCCGCCACCACAGAAGATGCTTCGAACTGCACAAGACAAGGATCTCGCCTTTCTCCGCGGTTTCTCCAGCGAGTGTCGCGATGATCAACTCCGGGCGCAGATCCGAGACGGTCGATTGCGGATCATCGAATCTTCCGAAGGTTCAGTAGGCTTTATTAAGTTCTATGTTCTGTGGGAGGTTCTGCCTTTCATCGAAGTCGTCATGATTCGCAACGATTGTAGAGGACGCGGGATCGGCAGAGCGGCTGTCCGCGCCTGGGAAGAAGAGATGTCCGCGCGCTCTTTCCAACGTGCAATCGTCTCGACTCAGGCCGACGAAAGGGCGCAGTACTTCTGGCGCCGTGTCGGGTATCAAGACTGCGGTTCCCTTGCGTTGCCGGGTCGGCCAGTGGAACTATTCATGTATCGGGATATACCGACGACGGCGGGATAACAGCTCGTTTGAACCGGCGAAAAAACAAGGATGAAGGATGACGGATGAAGTGAGGTCGGAGGAAAAACACTGAAGAGTCTTTTGCTGCTTGTTAGTTTGGCTTTCGTAATTAGTTACGCGCCGCCGCTTGTCGCTCAATCACAGAGTGATCGGTCTCAGGTGGTACAAGATGAGCGCAAAGTAAAGATTAAAGACGGTAAGACCATTACGCGGGACAAATCCAAGCCTGTGCGTAAGGCAATCGAAGACTGGTACGCGCAAAACATGGCTGCGTTTGAAGCAAAGGATGTAGCGGCAATCATGGCTTTGCGCGCCGACGACTTTTATACGATCACGCCGGACGGCAAAGTTAACACGCGGGCCGACATGGAGACACGCACAAGAATCTTCCTCGATCGGATTGACCATTTCATATCCCAAGACAATCAAATCGGAACGATTGAGGTGGAGGGCGATTTGGCTAGTGCGGACATAACTCAAAAGACTATTCGGATGCAACGCTTTCCAGATGGAAGTTTACACAAGGTCGAAAGCGACGTGGTACAGCGCGAGACTTGGAAGAAGACTGCGCAAGGGTGGAAGCTGTACCGCGTAGATAATATTCGTGATGGTAGTCTGCTTGTCGACGACAAACCTTACAAACCCAATCAGTGAGACGTTAGATCCGCTCGTTGTTTGAAGGCCGTTATGCAACTAATTAGGGAGACGGGTAGCCATTTCGATCTCGACGAAGAATCTGCTATGCGTCTGATGAAGGATGTTCTGATGCGTCCCCTGTTCGCCCACCTCGCCACCGCATCTGAACACGGTCCCCGTGAATCTCCTGTTTGGTTTCTCTGGGAGGATGGAGCAATCTGGATTATCGGAAACCGTAAAACTGACTCTTTTCCGGGTCGAATTGCGGCAGATCCGCGGTGCGCACTCGGAATAATTGATTTCAATATCTCAAAGGGCCTGGTACAGCATGTTGGCTTTCGTGGCCGGGCCCGGATTGAGCCGCATGATTCGGACCGCATGAAGCGTGTGTTCAGCCGCTACATGGGAGAAGCCGCGCAATGGGATTCCCGATTCGTTAATATCTTAAATGACCCTGAATACATCTTTGTGCGGCTCGAACCGGACACGGCGGTGGTTCGGGATCAATCGTACGTGGTAAATGATATGACCGCAGCCAACAACTCATAGGACCGGAGTGGCGGGAGCGGGAAGGCATTGCCGATTTGCCGATTGCCGATTACCGATTGAAATCGCGCCGCCCGAACTCTGACGTTATGCCGAAGTGTCCGGGGCCAATTAGTGATCAGGCGAGAAGATGAATCGCGACTTCGACCTATTCTGGTCAGCCTTCACGACTGTCGCGATCTGTTCGAGAAATCCTTCAGCCTGCCATTGTTCCCAACGCGAAACGGCATCGCGGTAATGTTCAGTCCGAGCGCCGGCAAAATGTTTCAATAACCACGTGGCTCCGGCGCGCATGTGCAGCTCCGGCTCTTCAATCGATGTCTTTCGTGCCGTGCGCTTGAGTCGGGACCGAAGGTCCTGAATCCAAACGTCACAGTCATGCAGCTCACCGAGGGACGTCTGCAACTGTGCGACCTCTTTCGCCATCGTCTCCATTTCTTTTCCCCCACACAGCGCAAAGAGTTCGATGGAGTAACGAAGTCGTTTCGCGAG
>JBKPPE010000458.1:0-7754 GCA_046733375.1 Acidobacteriota bacterium
AAGCTACCCATTGAACATTCTGGTAACTAGTGGAGATGGCTTGGAGTTATTGGTCGTTTTTGATCGGGCGCGTTTTGTTGAGCAATCCATCAGTAAGCTCGGTGACCACTTCAATGCACTTTGCGTCGCGCTCGTTGCCGACCCAGACCAGGACTTGGAGACACTGGGGCAACGGATCCCCGCGGCTGACGCCCCTCGGATTAGGCCTGTAGTAGCCAGCCCCGTCCGACAGGCCCACGAGAGACCGCGTACTACGTCCGAGAAAAGACTGGCAGATATTTGGGCCGAGGTCTTAGGTGTAGACCGTGTCGGAATAGAGGATAACTTCTTTGCACTTAATGGCCACTCATTACTTGCGACTAAGGTGATGTCGCGCATACGTGATTCGTTCAACGTGCAGCTACCGTTGCGTGCATTGTTTGAGTCTCCTACGGTTTCATCTCTCGCAAAGCGGATTGACGCTGCAAAGCGTGCAGTTGCTTCGAATGAAGAACGATTATTGCCGGTCCCACGCGATCGCCCACTGCCCCTTTCATTCGCACAACAAAGATTATGGTTTCTCAACCAGTTGGACCCAGACAGCTCGTCGTACAACATAAGTAATGCATTTCGTCTCTCGGGAATTCTCAACGTTACCGCGCTTGAGCGCGCCTTAAATACGGTTGTGGATCGTCATGAGAGCCTGCGCACCATATTTCGTACGGTGGATGAAGAGCCAGTCCAGATTGTGCTCTCTGATCGTGCGGCCGCATTTGAGACTATTCACCTAACGAATGTCCCGAGCGCGCAGCGTGACGCACGCGCGATGCAACTGATAGCGGACGCTTCTGCGCGGCCTTTTCGTCTGTCAGAAGAGCCACCATTTCGCGCGATTCTAACCAAACTGAGTGAGCATGATCATATTCTGATTCTGAATGTGCATCATATTGTGAGCGATGGATGGTCAATGGCGATTTTGTTCAGAGAGCTCGGTATGTTTTATGACGCATACGCTGCGCGCCGAACGGCTTCGTTGCCGCAAATGAGAATCCAATACGCGGATTACGCTGTGTGGCAGCGGAACCTGCTGGATGGCGAACGGTTGGAGAACTTACTCGCTTACTGGAAGACTCATCTTGCTGGTGCACCAACAGTGCTCGAGCTACCGTCGGACAAGCCGCGGCCATCGGTCCAGGGCACGCGCGCTGAAAAAGTGAACTTTTTCCCTTCGCGAGAGTTAAGTGGGCGCCTCGAACGTTTCAGCCTGCGCGAAGGTGTGACGATCTTTATGACGATGCTCTCCGTATTTCAGGTTTTGCTTGCCAGCTATACAGGACGGGACGATATCGTTGTCGGGACGGACGTGGCGAATCGGACACAGGTTGAAACGGAAAATTTGATCGGCTTCTTTGTTAATTTATTGCCAATCAGAACCAGGGTTTCGCGCAGCGCTACATTCATCGAATTGCTGCGTCAGGTTAAGGAAGTACTTTTGGAAGCCTATGCTCACCAGGAGTTGCCGTTTGAAAAACTTGTTGAAGAGCTAAAGCCTGACCGGGATCTTAGCCGAAACCCGTTGGTTCAGGTGCTCTTCGTTATGCAAAACACTCCGCAGTCGCTGCTTGAGTTTTCGGGACTGAAAGTCGAGCCCATTGAGCTCAGCAGTGATACCTCACGTTTCGATCTCATATTGTTCGTCTCCGAGACGAATGGCGAGCTTAAGGGAACCTGGCTATACAATGCTGAACTGTTTGAGCGCGCGACAGTGGAAGAAATGGCAACGCAATTCCACACTCTCCTGGGACGTTTAGTTGCCGATCCATTTGTCAGACTCGATTCGCTTTTAATTAGTGCGGCCCAACGGATGACCCCAGCGCAGAAGCCGATGCAAACAGCAAAGCAAGTAAAGGGCCCGAGAAGGAAGAGCGTTAACCTGGCTGAGCTGAACCCGGTAAAGAGCAGCTTACTTTCAGAGGATCACAGCTTGCCGTTGGTAATTTCGCCCGCGCGAGAAGATGTTGATCTTTCAGAGTGGATGGCTGCAAATATTGAATTCGCGCAAACTAGCCTGTTGCGCCACGGAGCATTACTGTTTCGAGGCTTCGATATTCCGACGGTCTCTGATTTTGAGCGATTTGCTCAAACTCTCTGTCCCAACCTTTATGGCGATTACGGCGATTTGCCACGCGAAGAAATGGGCGGCAAGGTCTATGGCTCAACATCATACCCGGCGGACGAGATCATTCTCTTCCACAATGAAAGCTCACACATGCATCGTTGGCCGATGCTGATCTGGTTCTATTGCGTCAAAGCAGCGCTCCAGGGAGGTGAGTCGCCGATCGTCGATTGCCGGCAGATATATCAATCGATGGACCCGTCGATCAGGGAACGATTTGAACGAAAAGGTTTGATGTACGTTAGGAACTTTACCAACGGGCTGGACGTTAGCTGGCAGGAATTCTTTCGCACCAGCGACAAGTCGAACGTTGAGCAACACTGCCGCGCACGGTCGATTGACTTTGAATGGAGAGCCGACGGTGGTTTACGCACACGCCAGTTGTGCCCGGCCGTGGTCCGGCATCCACAAACAAACGAGCTGGTCTTTTTCAATCAGTTACAGTTGCATCACATCGCTTGCCTGGCCCCGGCCGTGCGCGAGTCGCTGCTTTCGATGATGAAAGAAGAGGACTTGCCCAGAAACGTCTACTACGGCGACGGCTCACCTATCCCGGCGTCAGTGGTTAATTACCTGCGTGAGTTGTCTCAAAAGATGTGCGTGAGTTTTCCATGGCAAGAGCAAGACATCCTGATGCTCAACAACATGCTGGTAGCACATTCGCGCAATCCGTTTGCCGGCGAGCGCAAGATCGTCGTGGCCATGGGTGACTTAGTGCGCAAGGAACAGGTCGAGCAGTAAGTTAGAACACATGGCGATTGACAGTCTCACACGTGAAGGGTTCCACCTATCCCCGCAACAGAAAAATCTTTGGTCACTCCAGCAGGCTAAGGACACTGATCAGTATCGTGCTTTCAGTGTAATTCGCGTCGAAGGACCACTGGAGGTGCGGGTTCTGGAAAATGCCGTCAATAAGGTCGTTCAACGGCACGAAATCCTGCGTACCACTTTTCACCTCACGCCAGGGATAAAAACGCCGTTTCAAGTAATCTCACCCGCGCCACAGTTTTCGTGGGCTACCGTTGATCTGACCAGTTTCGATCCCGCGCAACAGGAAAAGAAAATTGCGCAGTACATAGCTCACGAGCAGCGGCAGCCTTTCGATTATTTTCACGGACCGCTGCTGCGCCTGACTTTAATCAAACAGAGCGACGCTCGGCACTTGCTCTTGGTTTTGCTTCCGGCGCTTTGTGCCGACTCAGCGACGCTTGCAAATTTCGCCAGTGAGCTTAGCCGTACGTACGCTGCACGTCTCGACCAGGACGAGCCTTTGCAGTATGCGGATTACGCTGAATGGCAACGCGAGCTGTTGGACGCTACCGATGAACAAACAGTCCCGGGCAAAGACTATTGGCGGAATTACCAGGCCGGTGTTGCGAGATCGCCTGTGCTGCCAATGCAAAGACGGATCGTCAAGCCGCAGGAAATTACGGCAGGTTGCGTTACCGTCAATATCGATGGCTTGCTTGAAAAGATTGAAGGCCTCGCCCGGGAACACGAGACGTCAGTCGCAACAGTCCTCTTTGCGGTTTGGCAAGCACTTCTTTGGCGGCTGAGCGCAGAGATGGAGTCTGAGCTCGTGCTCTTCAACCTTTCGGCGGGCAGGAAACTTGAAGACCTGGCTGATGCCATGGGCCTCTATGCGAAGTATTTGCCGGTGCTCCGTCGCTGTGAAGATGAGCCGTTTGTCTCACACCTCCGAAACGTTCACAGAGCTCTGGCCGAGACTGACGAATGGCAGGAATATTTCGATCCGGCTACATGGATTAACACGCTGCGCGATTCTGTGGGCTTCGATTTTGAAGAGCGGCAGACAACGTCCGATCCGGCAGAGATATCGTTTTCGGTAATCGATCAGCACGTTCGCTTGAGTCCTTTTAAACTCAAGTTGTCGTGCGTGCGTTGTGGTGCGACCCTTTCTGGCGAGTTGTGTTACGACACCCAGGTCTTCGATCAAGGGACAATAAAACAATTCGCAGGCTACCTTGCACACTTTTTGTCCGACGTCGTCCAGCATCCGGAACGTCGTCTTAGCGAGATCGAAATCACAGCGGCGGACGAACTGCTCCGTTCGCTTACTGATCTCAATCAGACCAGCATCGAGATCGCCTCTGAATCGATCAACAAGACTGTTCACGAGCTTTTCGAGGCCCAAGTCTCCAAAACACCTACTGCACCGGCGCTTATCTCGGGAGATCAGGAGCTGACATTTGAAGAGTTGAATACGCGCGCCAACCAACTCGCGCATTGGCTGCGCCGGCGTGGAGTTGGCCCCGATGTGTGTGTGGGTCTCTGCATGGAGCGCTCGGCCGAGTTGATCGTGGGAGTGCTCGGAATTCTGAAAGCCGGTGGAGCTTATGTCCCGCTCAATCCCGATCATCCGCGGGAGCGATTGGAGATCCAGCTCCGCGAAAGCCAGTCGTTGCTTCTCGTCACCGACGGTGGCCAGAAACTGGATTTCGCCGGCGAGACGGTCGATCTCCAACGCGACCGTGCGATGTTGGCCGCTGAGTCAGGCGATAATCCACAACCAGCGGCGACGGCTGAAAATCTTGTTTACGTGATTTACACCTCCGGCTCGACAGGAGTTCCGAAGGGTGTGGCCGTCCGCCATCGAAATCTTGTCAATTACACGCGATCCATCTTGCAGCTTCTTGAAGTCGATCGACCACTGGCTTTCGCCACGGTCTCAACCATCAGTGCAGATCTCGGCAACACGTGCATCTTCCCTGCCCTCGTTTCTGGCGGTTGCCTGCACCTCATCAGTTATGACGTGGCGATGGAAGGCGCACTGTTTTCGGGGTACGTGGCCAAACGTCCCATAGACATCTTGAAGATTGTGCCGTCGCATTTAAGTGCGCTGCTGGCGGCGCCGCATCACGATATTCTTCCGAGGAAGTATTTGATTCTCGGAGGTGAAGCGCTTTCATGGGAACTCGTCGATCGCATCTTACAAACAAACCCGGCTTGCCAGATCATCAACCATTACGGGCCCACTGAAACAACCGTGGGATCGCTGACATTCAGGGTCGAGCCGAACGAAGTCTCACCTCATTCATTAACCGTACCTATTGGGCAGCCAATCGCTAACACGAGTGTTTATATTCTGGACCGACACTTGAAACCGGTGCCGGCTGGGGTGGCCGGCGAGCTTTACATCGGTGGCGCAGGATTAGCTGACGGCTATTTGAATCAGCCAATCGAGACCGCTGCTCGCTTCGTCCTGAATCCTTTTTCAGATAAACCCGACGCGCGCCTTTATCGCACTGGCGATCTCGCGCGCTATCTGCCCGAAGGTGACATCGAATTCCTCGGACGCATTGACCATCAGGTGAAAGTGAGAGGATTCAGAGTCGAGCTTGCCGAGATCGAGACAGTGCTGTTGATGCATAACGAGGTGCGTCAGGCGGTAGTAGTCGCAGAGGCGGCAACGACAGAGAACCAGCGGCTCGTAGGCTATGTGGTTGCCTCAGGAAGCAAGCCTCCCGGTATTGATGAACTGCGCACCTTCCTGGGCCGGCTGCTCCCGGCTTACATGATTCCTTCGACCTTTGTCTTTTTGAAAACAATGCCGCTCACGCCAAACGGTAAGATCGATCGCGCTGCTTTACCTTCTCCGGATGACGCGCGTCCGGGCCTGCAGCGGCTGTTTATCGCTCCGCGCACACCAATCGAAAAAGAACTGGCCGGTATCTGGGCGAAGCTTTTGAAGCTGAATGAAGTCGGGGTTGAAGATAGTTTCTTTGAGCTGGGTGGCCATTCGTTGCTGGCTACTCAGGTAGTCTCGCGTATGAGGAAAACCTTCAACTGCGAGATCCCCCTGCGCAGTTTGTTTGAATCGCCCACCATCGCCCAGCTCGCCCAACAAATCGCAGCCTCGAAGGCTATTGAAAGTGAGCGTCTGCTGGCTGAAATCGAAAAGTTGTCAGATGAAGAAGTCGAGACTATGCTAAGGACGAAAGCGCCTTGATTTGATTGTTGAGCTAGCGAACTGAGTGATAATATTCTTCCGTAGCAGGGAGTCTAGTTTTTCAGGATCTTCGACGGGGCCCTTCAGCAGTTAATTCAGACATCTTCCCAAAAACCCGCGTTAAATCCGTAGGTCGAGCATTAATTAATTCTTTATTAATATAATCATCTTTGCCGCTGTTGTGGCTATCTGGCCACAGGTGAAGCTCGGTATCCAGGGTTATGAACGAGTTAAGCGACAGAATCGCAAGTCTTTCGCCTCAAAAGCGCGCCTTGCTCGAATTACGTCTAAGGCAAAGTGCCGCGCTTCTCCAGCCCGAGTTTGCGATCCAGCCCAGGGCAGACCGCTTTTCGGCACGAGCCTCATTTGCACAACAGCGTCTCTGGTTCCTGGAACAGCTCGAGCCCGGGCGGGCGGTGTACAACGTGCCGCGGGCGGTCCGCCTCAGCGGACCGCTAAACATCGAAGCGCTCCGCGCCACACTTGCTGAGATTGTCAGGCGCCACGAACCTTTTCGCACACATTTTTTGAATGTTGATGGTGAGCTGCGTCAGCTCATTCGTGACGACATCACTATTCCTTTGACGGAGATCGATCTCACCAGTTTTTCAAAAACCGAGCGTGAAGCGCAGGCAAAGCAGCTGACCAGAGAAGAGGCAACACGGCCGTTCGATCTGAACAACGGGCCGGTTATTAGAACGACGCTGCTGCGCCTGGGTGAACAGGAACACATTCTACTGCTGACTACCCATCACATCGTCAGCGACGCGTGGTCGGCGGCAATTCTGTTTCGTGAATTTGGACAGTTATACGAGGGATTCGCCGACGGCAGACCCGCGGTGCTTCCCTCACTCGGCGTTCAGTATGCAGATTTTGCTGAGTGGCAGAGAAATTGGTTGCAAGGTGAGGCGCTCGAAGAGCAACTCTCATACTGGAAGGACCAATTGGATAATGTCAGTTCTGAGTTGGCCTTGCCGGTGGACACTCCGCGCCCGGCGACTTCGAGCTTTGCGGGAGCAGTTACGTGGCTGAGACTGTCGCCAACCTTGAGCCGGAAACTCACTGAGTTTAGCAAGCTGGAAGGCACAACTCTCTTCATGACCTTGCTCGCCGCGTTCAAGACGTTGCTTTACCGTTACACTTCACAAGAGGATATCGTGGTTGGATCGCCGATCGGCGGTCGCAATCGCGTTGAGACCGAAGACCTGATCGGGTTCTTCATTAACACGCTTGCGCTGCGGACTACGCTTGCCGGTAATCCCACTTTCAGGGAATTACTTCAACGGGTAAAACAAACAGCGATCGACGCATATGCGCATCAGGATCTTCCTTTTGAGAAGCTCGTGGCGGAACTGGATCCGGAGCGCGACCTCCGCCGGAACCCGCTGTTCCAGGTCATGTTCCAGTATCAGGACACCGCCAGGCCGCTCTTTCAAATTAAAGATTTGAAGGTGACGTGGCTGGAAGCTCCAATTCAAACGGCGAAGTTCGATTTGACGATGACGGTGGTCGCCGAAAACGACACCCTCAAATGCTTGATTGAGTACCGCACCGAACTTTTCAGAGAAGAAACAATAAGGGAGCTACTCGATCACTACGCGACACTCCTGGAAAGCATCGTCTCTAATC
>JBKPPE010000459.1:0-9342 GCA_046733375.1 Acidobacteriota bacterium
GCGGAAAAGTGACTCGGACGCCAGGATGTGACGCGGTTGCCGCTGGATCTCCGCGCACGATGAAACGTGAAGGAAGATAAAGCAGGGTGAATGGGGCGAGGATATTCGCAAATAAATACAATGCTCCTGCGACTCTCGCGCGAGCAACCGGTGACGTTTCAGCATCATGTTTGCTCATTTGGATTCTCCCGGAAGACTATGGAAGGTGAGGTTCGAACATGACAGATCCAAACTGATTCGTGCCATCAGTAACACTAAGGATAAATGCGCGAAACACTCTTAGATTGAAAGACGACCGGCACAGAGGTTGGTTAACAAAGAAAAGCAGCGAACCGCCGTGCGAGCGGCGACGGCGTTTTTGATCAATCCGCATTACACAGAATCCGCAGATAGGTCTTTGGCCTTTGGTCTTTGATCTTTGGTTTTAATCTCCTGATTGCTGCCGTCTGCCTCCTGACCACGGTCTCCCGCTCTCTGCCTCACTCGTCGCTCCTTACTCATCACTCATTACGCGTGGGATTGTGATTGTCGATGTGCAAGATTGGTCGCGCGCAGGCTAATATTCTCGAACCGATATGACCACATTTAGCTACGATCGACTGCAACAACTCGCCGCAGACTTCTGGACGTGGCGCGCCGCGAATCAACCAATAACGAGCGATGACATTCCCCGCATTGAGCGGCCCGGCGATTGGGTGCCCGATTGGTCGCATGACGCAATTGCACGTCGCCGAACGGAACTAACTGAATTCCGCGCGCGCCACGAAGCGATCGACGCGCGTGCGTGGCCGGTCGCGCAACAGGTCGATTACCGCTTGATCGGATCGGCCGTCGCGCGCGTCGATTGGGAGTTGAATGTTACCTGCGGACACGAGCGGAACCCCGGCTTCTATGTCGATCAGACTTTGGGTTTGCTTTTCCTGTCTTTGCTGACACCCCCTCCCTTCGGGGAAGCGCGCAGCCGCCTAATCGTTCGCTACCTCCAAAGCTTCAGAGGCACGGTCGCGAACGCTAAAGAGAATCTCGCTTTCACAGCGGTCAAACCTTTCGCGCTGGCGGCGCTTGAGAAGCTGGTCGCCGTCAGGTCTCGACTGACAAAGGTCGGCACGGAACTTGGTCCTTTGCTTTCCGGCATCAGCCCGCACGAATTCAACGAATCGGTCGGCGCGGCAATTACGGCGTTGGAATCATTTCATGATTGGCTCAATCAGCGGCTCGACCGGATGACGGAAGAGACGGCCGTCGGTCGCGATGCGTACCTGTACTTTTTGCAGCACGTGGCGCTGATGCCCTTCACTCCTGAGCAATTGCTGGTGATGGGCGCGCACGAGTGGGAACGTTCGGTCGCGTTCGAAACCTGCGAACAAACTCGCAACCAGGGTTTGCCGGAACTCGACCTCTTTCCCGATCAGGCGACCCAGATGGCCCAGGAGGAATTTTGGGAAGGAGCAGGAAGACGATTTCTCGAAGCGAAGAACATCCTCAGTGTTCCGGCTTGGATGAAGCATTATCGCAATCTCCCTTTGCCTGCGTACGTCGAACCTTTGTCATTCATGGGCGTAACCGACGACCTGACTTCTGATACCAGACTCGATCAAGACGGCGTGAGTTACATCAAACCGCCGTCGGCGGATCTGGATTACTTCTCGCTGTCGATTGCCAAGGACCCGCGCCCGCTGATCGTGCACGAAGGCGTCCCCGGTCATTACTTTCAAATGGCGTTGTCGTGGGCGCATGAAAATACCATCCGCCGCCGCTATTACGATTCCGGCGCGAATGAAGGCATCGGCTTCTACGCGGAAGAGATGATGCTCCAGTTTGGTTTCTTCGACGACCAACCTAAACTGCGCGAAATCATGTACAACTTCATGCGCCTGCGAGCACTGCGCGTCGAAGTGGATGTGAAGCTGGCTACTGGTCTGTTCACGATTGATGAAGCCGCCGAACGCCTGGAGAAAATCGTGCCCGTCGATCGCGGCACTGCCCGGCAGGAAGCGGTCTTCTTCGCGTCCTCGCCGGGACAGGCAATCACTTATCAGATCGGCAAGCTGCAGATTGTGAAGTTCCTCGCCGACGCGCGACTCCATCAGAAAGAGCAATTCAATCTGCGTGCCTTTCACGATTATCTGTGGAAGAACGGCAACGTTCCCATAGCGTTGTTGCGTTGGGAGTATCTGGGATTGAGGGATGAAATTGAGACTCTCGACGGCGCCTCTATGAAGGCTCCATGATATTGCGCAGTTGATTGGAAATCTCTCCTATTCGCAACCCTTTCAGGGTTGGGATCTGTTTTGTCTTGATTACCCAGGGTGCGCGCTGGCGCGCGCCACCCTGGGCGAAGGTAGTAAACGCCTTCGGCGTTTGGTCATGCACAGAGTCGTGGATGACTCAAGTATATTATTGCCCTCGCAGAGCCTCGCCTTGGGCTGGAGCTACCATCGCTGCTTCGCAGCTTGGTTTGAGTAGTCTCTCCGAATAAATCAAACTTCATCGCGACTACCGCTTAACCAATGACCACTCCGCCTCTCCCCGAACAGATCGAACTCTATCGCGACCGGATGTGGCGGCGCGAAGAAGAGCTCCGCGTTGAGCGCGCTATTGATGCCGAGCGTTTCATCGAAGACGTCGGCTTTGCCAATACGCTGACCGATGCCCGTCGCGCGGGTCCGTCGTTGTACATCGCGGTGTGCGGTCGCCGCGATGTTGGCTTGCCGCGCAATGTTCAAAAGGACGAGGAGACGCGCCTCACGTGGTACCTCAAGGATGAAGTCATGCGCCGCGGCCGCGTTTATTACGCGAAACTCGCGGGTGGTCGTTCGATGTTTGTCGCGCCCCGCTTGATCAGCTCGTTTGCCGCCGTCTGGATGCCCCAAAAGAAGGACGAACCCCGAACTTTGTCCATCGCAGCGCAGCGGGTTCTGAAAGCACTGCGGCGTGAACACGAACTGGCGACCGCGGACTTGCGCGCGGAAAGCGGAGTCACCGAGCGTGCCGCGTTCACCCGTGCCCTGGATGAGTTACAACGGCAGATGAAGGTGATTCCTCAGGATGTGATCTATCAACCGTTCTCGTACATCTGGACGCTGGCCGAAGACCGTTTCCCGCAAGAACTAAAAAAGCGCGTCGCGCGCAAGACTGCGCTGCGAGAGATCGCGCGCGCATATCTGGCAGGGGCGGGGATGTCTTTAATTGGCGAGACGGCGCGAGTCACGGGTTTGAGCCGCGTTGAAGCGGGTCTGGGAAACCATCAACTGGTAGACGAAGGATATGCGGTTCGGATCACTCGCGGGGTTTACGCGCTGGTATCATCAGCGACATCCAAAGAATTGCAAATTGAAAACTGAAAAGTGCAAATTGCAAATTCGAAAAGTCTCCGATCGCTCCGGCGCTAATACCAGCGACAAAAATTGTTTACTTCGACATTTCGTCCCGCCTGAGAAGATGATAGACTGCGACGCACAGTAATCCCCTGCGAAAAAGAAAAACGCTGAGGCGCTGCTTGTTTCGACTAAACGCTGACGGGCAGAAGTCTCGGAAGCTTTGTTGAGGTCCATTCGTTATTTTACGTCGCTTTAATTCGAACTGAGCTGACTCGAGTAGGGTTAACTCAAAAATGGAGGTAGAAATGGGAAACAGAACGAAATTGATTGTGGCGATTAACGTGGTGATGTTGTTCGCTTTGATCGTCTATCTACCAAGTCGCCAGTCGTCGCACGCAACAGCGCGGCCGGGTTCGGCGGCAGCCAACTTCCTGAGCGGCGGCGGCAGTCCCGGTAAAACGCAGTTCTATGCGCAGCATAATCTCGTCTCAGACGGCTTCATTCCAGCTGACCACACTGATCCAAACCTGGTGAACGCCTGGGGCTTAGTCGCAGGTCCGACAACTCCATGGTGGATTGCCGATAACGGTACAGGCAAATCAACGCTATTCAACGTCGCCACCAACGCGATTCAAGCAGTCTTTACAGTTCCCGGCGCCGGCGGCGCGCAGGGTAATCCGACCGGACTGGTCTTTAACGGCGGCACCGGTTTCGTAACCAATAACGGCGTGGGAGCGCCGAGTGCCGCGCGCTTCATCTTCTCAAGTGAGGATGGCACGCTCTCGGCATTCAAAGGAGCTCCGATTGTGACCGTTGTTCCTAACCCGCAAGCTCCGGCGCATGGCGCGATCTACAAGGGATTAGCCATCGACAGCGCGACTGCCGGCACTCGTCTTTACGCGACCGATTTCCACAACGGTAAGGTGGACATTTTTGACAGGTCTTTTCACGCCCTTACCCTCCCTGGAGCTTTTACGGATCCAAACATACCGGCAGGATTTGCTCCGTTTGGGATCCAGAACATTGGCGGCACGATTTATGTAACGTATGCGCTGCAGGATGAGGATCAGGAAGACGACGTGGCTGGTCCAGGCAACGGTTTTGTCGATGCTTATGACACGTCCGGCAATTTAATCCGTCGCGTCGCTTCCGCCGGTGAACTTAACTCGCCTTGGGGTTTGGCGCTGGCACCTGCTGATTTTGGACGATTCAGCGGCGACCTGCTCGTGGGCAACTTCGGTGATGGCCGCATTCATGTGTTCGATCCTAACCAGCTTACAGAAATTGGTGAATTCGAAGCAGTTGGTTTGATGCATTCGGCTGCCGGAAAGCCTGTTCAGATCGACGGGCTCTGGGCATTACAGTTCGGTCACGGCACCACCGCGAGCAGTGCAAACGGGCTGACAACTACTTTGTTCTTTACTGCTGGTCCGGCAGATGAAGACCATGGTTTGTTCGGCACGCTGATTCCCGTTCCGCCACCGGGACGTCAGTGAGTCTCACGCTTTCAGCGTGAAAACGAATTTGCTGCATGCGAGCCGTGGCCTAGCCCACAGCCATGGCTCTTAACGCTTTACTGATCCTTCCACTCCGGAATCCGTCCTGGTGTCCAGGGCGCGCCGGCGGCTTCCATCTTTTTCTCGAGCGCTTGCAGATCGACTTCGATCAGTTGCCGAAGCTGCGCAAGTACACCTTCGAATTCAGCCGCAGCGTGCGTGTACTGATCCATCTGCGTCTGTGTCGGGCGAGCAGTTGACATGCGCTGCGCCCCAACGATGCTCCCGACGCGTTCGTTGATCGACGGTGGCAGATTGAAGTTGCGCTGACGCAGAGCCTGATCGCCGCTCAACGCTTTGAGGATTTCGTTCTTCCGCTTCTCAAGCGCCGCCGCATCGTTAAGCAGACTTTCCGGCGCATTCGGCGTTTCGATCAACGCACGACGAATGGCCGCGAAGCGTGGCGTCAGAGCATTCGCCGCCTGCGTTGCACCTTGCACCGCTCGCTGAAGTCGCGCGGCCTTCTGCTGAAACTCAACCAGCGCCATGCGATCGGCCGGCGACATCCGGTCCTGGCCTTCGACAATCACTTGAAACTCTTGCGACTGAGCGATGGGAGTAGTCACGCCATCGAGACGCTTCATCATCGACACCTTATAAGTGCCCGGCATCACGAGCGGACCGCCCGGTGGTTCAGCGAACGGATCTTCACCTTCCGGATTTGGCGGCGGCGGCAGTGATGACGCGGGATAACGCAAATCCCAATTGACGCGCTGGAAACCTGCGGTGACTGGCCCGGTCAGTCGGCGAATCACGCGGCCTTGTGAATCGGTGATGACGAAGATCACCGCGGGCGCTTCTTCCTGTTCTTCAGCGCTTAGTTCCGCGCCGCTGGGCAAACGAACCGGCGCGCCACTTCTCGATGCCGCGCGCTCCGCGTCCTGGCGCTTCGCCTTCTTCGTCTTCAACTCTTCTTTCAAGTAGTAAGTGAACGTCGCACCGAACGGCGGATTTTCCGCGGTGAAGAACGATTCGCCCTGGAACGATTTCCCGCGACCGCCGATGGGTTGCGCCTGGATGTACATCAGCGCGTCTTTCACGGGAAACAGCGCCGCTTCCTGCTTCAGCATCTCGGGCGTGACGGCGCGCAACGGCGTGTAATTGTCCAGAATGTAAAATCCGCGGCCGAACGTTCCCAGCACTAGATCGTTTTCACGTCGCTGAATTGCGATGTCGCGCACCTGAATCGTCGGCAACCCACCGCGCATTTGAATCCACTTCTGGCCGCCATCGACGGTGAAGAACAAACCGTATTCAGTCCCAACGAACAGCAGATTCGGATTCACATGATCTTCGGCGATGCCCCAGACCGGTTGGTTCGCCGGCAGGTTTGCTTTGATCGAAGTCCACGTGCGGCCGGCGTCCGTGCTCTTGAAAAGATAAGGCTTGAAGTCGGCGTTCTGATGATTCTCAAACGCGACATAAACCGTGTTCGGATCGTTGACCGAAGCGACGATGCGACTGACGTAAGCCAGCTCGGGAACATCGCCGATCTTCTCGACCTTGCGCCAGTTCTTGCCGCCGTCTTCCGTGATTTGAATCAGACCATCGTCAGTGCCGACGTAAATCAATCCTTCCTTCTTCGGGGACTCGGCCAGCGCGGACGCGTTGCCAAAGAACGCGGTCGATTGGTTCTTCGCCACGGCGTCGATGCTCCAGATTTTGCCCATCACCGGCAGCTTGTCCCGGTCGAGAGCGCGCGAGAGCTGCCCGCTGATCACTTTCCATGAGTCGCCGCGATCGTCACTGCGGAAAAGTTTGTCGGCGGCGAAATACAAGCGGGTGTGCGAATGAGGGCTGATGATGAAGGGCGAGTCCCAATTCCAGCGCAGCGGATCTTCGTTGCGGCCGACTTCCGGCGTGATGCCGTGGCGTTGGCCCGTTACCTTATCGTCACGCACCAGATTACCGTTCTGGAGCTCAGCGTAGATCGTGTTCGGATCTTCCGGATCGACCTGAGTGCGGAAGCCGTCGCCGCCCTGCGTCACCCACCAATCACTGTTGACGATCCCAGACGCGTTGCGTGTGCGTGAAGGCCCGCCGAACGCAAAGTTGTCCTGCGCCCCAGCAAAGACGTTGTAGAACGGCGTCGCATTGTCGGTCGTCACATCATAAAGTTGCGTGACCGGAAGATTGTTCTTGAAATACCAATTCGCGCCGCGGTCCCAACTCTCATACACCCCGCCATCACAGCCGACGAGGTAATGCTCGTTGTTGTTGGGATCGATCCAGATGTCATGATTGTCGACGTGCTTTGATTTCTCGCCGAGGCGTCGCAGCGTGCGGCCGCCATCGTCTGAGACCATCAGAAACACATTCATGATGTAGATCCGATCGACGTCTTTCGGATCTGCGACGACATGGCCGTAGTACATCGCGCCCGCGTCGAAATCGTTGCGCTTTTCCCAGCTTCCGCCCCGATCGTTCGAGCGAAAGATGCCGCCCTTGCGATCGCCTGATTCAATCGTCGCGTAGATCACATTCGAATCAACCGGCGAGATCGCCAGACCGATGCGGCCCATGTCGTTCGCGGGCAAACCTGCGCGCACTTTGTTCCAGGTAGCTCCCGCATCAGTCGATTTGTAGATTGCGCTTTCGGGCCCCCCGTCGATCAGCGTCCACATGTGACGCCGGCGTTGATAAGCCGCCGCGTAGAGCGTCTCCGGATTGTTCGGATCGATCTCGACGTCGCTGACACCGGTGTTCTCGCTAATCTTGAGAACCTGATTCCACGTTTTGCCGCCGTCCGTCGTCTTGTAAAGTCCGCGATCGCCGCCCGGCCCCCACAGCGGACCCTGCGCGGCGATGTAAACGATATTCGAGTCTTTGGGATCAATCGCGATGCGACCGATGTGTTCAGAATTCTTGAGACCGACATTTCGCCACGTCTTGCCGCCGTCATCAGATTTGTAAACGCCGCTACCATAGGAAACGCTGCGCTGGCTGTTGTTCTCGCCAGTGCCGACCCAAACCGTCAGCGGATTTTTCGGATCGAGCGCAATGCAGCCAATCGAATACGAACCCTCGCGATCGAAGACCGGCGTCCAGGTGTTGCCGTTGTTTACAGTCTTCCAAACTCCGCCCGACGCGCTCGCGACGAAATAGTGCGAAGGATTGTTCGGCTCGACCGCAAATCCAATCACACGCCCCGAAGTGAACGCCGGACCAATTGACCGAAACCGGAGTCCGCCGAAGGTGGGCGCCGACATCGGATCGCGGGGACGTCCTTCTTCTTCACCGGGCGATGGCCGGGCTTCCGGAGAAGAAGCCGGCGAACTCTGCGGTGTTGGGGTTGGTGTTTGGCCGGCGGTCAATCGCGGCGTTGCAAACAACGCCACGAGCGTAACAAGCACAAAGATACGGATTGATTGGGAAAGATTGCGGGGGCGGTTCATGATTTCTCCTTGATGTTTCTTATCTGAAATCGCTCATCAGCACGACGTCGCTTCGCACAGTGCCACGTGTAAACGCGATAGTTTTTCCGTCGCGTGAGAAGTTGAAGATACCGACGTCGTTATCGGTGAATTTCGTTAGTTGCTTCGGCGGGCCACCGTCGATTGACTGGCTGTAGAGATTCGCTGTGCCGTCGCGCGTGTTTACGTACCATATCGAGCGACCGTCCGGGGCCCAGGTTACGCCCACACCGATGGACATTCGGTCTGCGGCGGCCACGGGATCGATGACCTTAATGGATCCGTTGCCGTCAAACGGCGCGATCATGATTCGCCACGGCGAACCGGCTTGCTCGTCCTGGAAATATGCGGCGATCCATTTGCCATCGGGCGAAAACTGCGGACTGGAAGTGAACTTGTCGATCACCTGCGTCGGTTCGCCGCCGTCAATTGAAACCTTCCAGGGTGTGCGGCGCCCGGACCGCCACGAATCAAAGAGAACCCAGCGGCCGTCAGGCGAAATGTTCTGGGTGTAGTCTTCCTGACCAAACGTCAGTTGTTTGAGATTTCCACCATCCAAATCCATTCGCCACAAGCTCGGAAATCCTGCTCGCTCTGATGTAAAGACGACATAGCGACCGTCTGGGGTTACAGTGGGCAGCTGATCTTCACTCGCATCGGTAGCCAATGGCCTTTGGTTGGTGCCGTCGGCATTCATGATCCAGATGTCGTTTGTTCCTTGCGTATTGACGGTGTAAACGATCCGTCCGTCAGGAGCGAACGCCACCCCCTTTGTACCTTCCAATTTTCCGGTCGTGATTTGTTTCGCACTTGCCGGTTCCGTAATTGGTGCAGTCCATATATTCGCCGTCCAATCGTTCTGGATCGTGGCTAAGGTTTTGGAGTCAGCGGTGAGACTAGTTCCGGAATAGTCGTTAAGATCGCTTGATATTCGCCGCGCTTCACCGGTCGGGTATGGAAGAAGCCAAAGCTGATTCAACTGCGAGTCCTTCCCCGATGCGTTCACCACCAGGCCACTGCCGTCCGACAGCCACGAAACACGACCCATATCTG
>JBKPPE010000460.1:0-3930 GCA_046733375.1 Acidobacteriota bacterium
TGCGGGCACGCGCGTCAGCGTAAACAGTCGACGACCGTTTCGTGCAGCCTTTTCGCCGCTTCCTTTCAGCGAAAACTGCCCACACAACTAACGATTCGGCAAGCCCGTCCGATTTTTCGTATGCGTCCGAGATTTTGGAGAAACCCGCGAGTCCTGCGACTGAAGTATCGGGAGCGAAATAACAAAGACGCGCGTGTTTCGCGCGTCTCAGAACCGAAGCGAAATTCCACCGCGTACTGAGCGGCCGTTTGGACCAACCAGCAGAATCGTCTCACCGTTCGTCGTCGTGGTTTGCACGTCGAGCAGGTTGCGCGCGTCGACGATCGCTTGTGCGCGCAGAGGCAAGCCGAATGTTGGTAAATCCTGCGTGACTTGGATGCTTAAAGAAGGATCGTAAACGGCCAGCTGTCCCGCAAATGGATCGATCGCGAAAACGGTCGCTTCAGGGGAAAACCTGAAAACTGTCTGCACGTGGGTGCCGGTGGACCAATCGCCCGCAATCTGCAACGCGACTGTGTGGAAGAATCCACCCTCGAAAAGTTGGGCTGGATTTCGGATACCTGACGGCGAAACTCGCTGGCCACGTCCGAACGAGTAGCCCGCGGATGCGTTCCACACGTGGTTTAGCCGATTCGAATAAACCACGCGAGCGCCACGAGTCGATCCTTCCTGGTTCGCGACCCGCAAAAGCGATCTTCCGGTTTCGCCTGAAAATGCCGAAACCGGAGTGGCCAACAAACCGACGCCACGACCCGCAGTCATGTCGAGAAACGCAGTTGCTTCGATTGTCGCGCGACTGCTCAGTTGGCGCTCGAGGCCCACCTCCAAACGGCGACTACGGGCCATCACCGCGCGGCCGCCGACATACGCGACTGGTTGATTCGTTGGGCGCTTGAAAACGGCGTCACTGCCTTCGAAGTTCGGGATGCTTTGATACTCATAGCCGTCGTCCGTAGTTGCGTACGCGGCTTTAACTCTGGTTCGTGCGTTTGCATCGAACTGCAGACCGAATCGCGGAGTGAGTGCGGCGTCCTTGCCGGCACCGAGGAAGCGTGAATAATCAACCCCCAGCACCACCACGAATCCGTCGCGCACGATCCATTCATCGACCGCGCGAATCGACATTTGCCCCAACTTGCTCGCCGACTTGTTTACCGACAGAGCGTTCGAGGGTAACTGAGCGCCTCCCGCCGTGACACCTACTCGATGGCGATCGTTGACGCGCAAATGCGCAGTTG
Source organism: Acidobacteriota bacterium (assembly GCA_046733375.1). Lineage (GTDB taxonomy): Bacteria > Acidobacteriota > Blastocatellia > Pyrinomonadales > Pyrinomonadaceae > UBA11740. Next base: position 1,239 of record JBKPPE010000460.1, read on the forward strand.
TTTCAAACCGTTGCGGAGCTGACAAGCCGACACCGGTTTGGCCCACGAAGACTAAGGAGATGCGCTCAGATGCGGGCAACGCGAAAGCGAAGTTTAATCCCTGGTAATTCGAACCGAACGGACTTGCGGATTCGTTGAAATACGTTTCGACGACGGCCTGCGGCCGCGGCTTGCTGCTCCCACTGTCGTCGCCGGCGGTCATGGTGACTTCGTCGGGCGTCGCCGCTTGTTCTGACTCTACGGCCGCAACCGTCGCGTCAGGTTTCTCGTTCTGTTGAAAAATCGAGCGCTGAGTTTGCGCGGCGCGCAGACGCCACTTCACGTTGTCTCGATCATTGCGCTGTTCTGGATAGGTTCTGCCCGCACCCAATGGTTCCAGATTGAACCGATAAGCGATCTCAGCCGAAGGTGCGACGGTAACTGATGAGAAAAGGACTTCGCTAAATCCTGCCGCAAGGGCCTTAAGTGAGTATTTTCCGGCCGGAATCTTTGCTGAGAAGCTGCCGTCGGCGGCCGTTCGTGCTTCTTTGACGAGTTTGTTTGTGCCTTCGCGGACGATTTGAATGAGCGCACCCGCCAGCGGCAACCCGCGATTGTCGCGAACGGTGCCGGTAACAGTGGCGAGGCCGCGGGTGCTTTTGCCGTAAGCTGACGATACAATGGTCGTCAGAATTACCGCAATCGCCACCAGCGGCGTGCTAAATCTGAAGATCTTTTTCATCGCGGTTGGACCTCCGACCGAATCTCGCGCGGAACCACGAACGACTGAATAAGTTGATTGGCTTGCATTAGCCGAATTGAACCCGAATTCGGTTATTCGATTCCTCGCTGCGTTTGTCAGATGCCTGAGCGCCTCACAAGGCCGCTCCCCGGGCAAGGGAGACCTTCACCCGCTTGAATGCGGTAATTTTCAGCCAGCGTGCGGCGTGCTGTCAAGCAAACTCTGCCATCCAGCCGGCAAATTTTCCGTGCAAAATCAAAGCTAGACCCGGGTTTTGCGGTGTCTTTTCGGCGTGTTACGATGGTCTTCCCTGACGCTTTGCCGCCCTGTTTAAAACAATCAATGATCGACCAAGTAAGGACAACCCGGCTTCCGAATGGTCTGACGATCCTGACGGAACATATGCCCGGACTGCGGTCGGTGACACTCGGAATCTGGGTGCGGCGCGGTTCCCGACACGAATCACTCCAACTAAACGGCATCTGCCACTTTATCGAACATGCCCTGTTCAAGGGCACGCAGCGCCGGTCCGCGCACGACCTCGCCATGGAATCCGACCGTTTGGGTGGACATCTTGATGCGTACACCACGCACGAAATGACCGGTTTCTCAATGAAAGTGGTGGATTCGGCGCTGCCGGCCGCCTTCGATCTGATCGCCGACATGGTGGCGAATCCGCGGTTCGACGAAGAGGATTTGCAGCGCGAAAAAAACGTCATCATCGAAGAGATGAAGATGGTTGAGGACACGCCGGAAGAATTTCTCGGTGAATTATTCAACGCAGCTTATTTTCCGGATCATTCGCTGGGCAGGCCGATCGAGGGTACCGCCGCCAGTGTTTCGAGTTTCGATCGAGCTAAGACCGCAAGTTTCCATGCCGCAAACTATTCACCGGCCAATCTTGTGATCGCTGCTGCCGGCAACGTGGACCACAATCAACTCGTTGACCTCGCGATGAAGAGCTTCGGTCATCGTAATGGCCAACCTCCGCCGCCAATAACCGCCACGACGCCAGCAGCGGCCGCGCCAATTTTCATCGAGCGCAAGGGCGAGCTAGAGCAAGCACATTTGATCATCGCAGCCCCGTGGCCGTCCGCGACCAGCGACGACCGCTATGTGGCAACGATGCTGGGAACGATTATTGGCGGCAGCACTTCCAGCCGCCTGTGGCAATCGATACGCGAAGAGCGCGGGCTGGCGTATTCAATTGGAGCCGGGGGCAATACGTTTACCGATGTTGGCATATTCACGATCTACGCCGGGGCGTCGCCAGCGCACATCGATGAAGTCCTGGATTTGTCGTTGAAAGAATTGCGGCGCGCAGCGAGCGAACCAGCCTCTGAAGATGAACTCAAGCTGGCGAAGGAACAGGCTACCTCAACGATTCTATTAAGCCTCGAATCATCGAGCGCCCGCGTCGGGGCTCTTGCGCGCCAGGAGATAGTGCACGGACGCAGGATTCCGCCCAATGAAATTATTCAACGAATCGAAGAGGTGACGCGCGAGAACATGTTGAGCCTGGCGCAGACACATTTCACGACCGAGTCACTCGCCATCGGCGCGCTCGGTAACTTGAACGGCTTTTCGGTTGATCGATCGCGGCTTGAGATCTAGCGTTCTCTGCAGTCTGTCAGAAAAGTTTTTTGCAATTTCTCAATCTCTCAGTGCCTCCGTGGCTGAGAGTTCCCGTATAATCTGTTCGGAATGAAGATCTCTGTTCTTGGTAGCGGTTCGACCGGCAACGCTGTGTTGCTCGTCGCTAACGGCACTCGTGTGTTAGTTGATGCCGGTCTGAGCGCGCGCGAGATCGCCCGCCGCATGAGTCAGCTCGGCGAAGATCCAAACTCACTCGATGGCATTCTGGTGACCCACGAGCATGGGGATCACGTAGGGGGACTGCGCGTGCTGCTGAAAGATCTCGACTGCCCCGTTTACATTTCGGCGAAAACCCATAACGCATACGTCCTGGAA
>JBKPPE010000461.1:0-4177 GCA_046733375.1 Acidobacteriota bacterium
GCCGATCGCATCGTGCAAACGATTTCACGCGTTGAATTACGCCGCGCGTTAACGCCGCAATGTTTTCGTTTCGACATTCTGAAGCGGGCGTATGCGGAGCTCGACGAGTTGGAATCATCTGGTATCGAAATTACCGACGAGAGCATGCTGGTTGAGCGGCTGGGCGTTGAGATTGTCGCGGTCCAAGGAAGCGACAGAAATATAAAGATTACCAGCGTTCAAGACTTGAAGCAGGCCGAAGCGCTTCTGCAATGAAAGGAGCGCAGGCATCCTGCATGCGGGGCGCCGGCATCTTGGCGGCCTCTGTTTCCGACTAATTGCGCAGGCAGGGATGCCTGCGTACCGCCGACAAGATGTCGGCGCTCGTTATGTTTCGTATCGGCATCGGCAGTGACACTCATCGGCTGGCCGCCGCGCGACCGCTCATCATCGGCGGCGTTAATGTTCCTTACGAATTCGGCGCTGAAGGACATTCGGATTCGGACGTCTTGACACATGCAGTCATCGATGCCGTGCTTGGTGCGTTGGCCGAAGGTGACATTGGAGTCCATTTCCCCGATAGCGATGCGCAATGGAAAGATGCGGACAGCTTCAAGATGCTCGCGCACGTCGTGCGGCTCGCGAAGCAGCGTGGGTTCCGTGCGGTTAATGCCGATGCAACGGTGATGCTTGAGCGGCCGAAGTTGCGCGAACATATAGATCAAATGCGCGAGAATCTCGCTGAAGCTTTGCGGCTCAACATCACGTCTGTGAGTGTTAAGGCGAAGACTGGCGAGGGACTGGACGCCGTCGGTCGCGGCGAAGCTGTCAGTGCGCAGGCAATCGTGTTGTTGTCCGACTAAACGAATTTTGAGACCTCAGGACATCATTCGCAAAAAGCGGGATGGCGGCGAGTTGTCGCGCGACGAAATCGCGTTTTTCGTCAAAGGTGTGACGAGCGGCGAAGTCGCCGAATACCAAATCTCGGCCTGGCTGATGGCGGTTTTCCTGAACGGGATGACCGACGCCGAGCAATCGTCACTCACCGAAGCAATGCTTCACTCAGGCGAGATTCTCGACTTTTCTGACATTTCGAAACCAAAAGCTGACAAGCATTCAACCGGCGGCGTCGGCGATAAGACTTCACTGCTCATCGCGCCGATGGCCGCGGCGGCGGGAGCATGTGTCCCAATGATTTCCGGCCGTGGCCTGGGCCATACTGGTGGCACACTCGACAAGTTGGAATCAATTCCCGGCTATCGCGTGAATCTGTCCCTGAAAGAGTTTCGTGCCGTGCTCGAAAAAGTCGGATTTGCGATGAACGGACAGACCGCAGAGATCGCGCCGGCTGACAAGAAGCTTTATGCGATGAGAGATGCGACTGCGACGGTTGAAGCGATTCCGTTGATAGTTGCGTCGATCATTTCGAAAAAAGGCGCCGCTGGATTGGGCTCAATGGTCATAGATGTGAAGACGGGTTCGGGCGCGTTCATGCGCGAGCCTGCAAAGTCGAAACAGTTGGCCCACGCGCTGGTGAAAACCGGCAACGACCTCGGCATTCGTTCGCAGGCGTTGATTACCGACATGAATCAGCCGCTCGGCCGCGCGGTTGGTCACTCACTTGAAGTGCTTGAGTGCCTCAAATTGCTGCGCGGAGAAATTGAGGAAGGCGCGCGGCCGGTTCTTGATCTCTCGATCGAACTTGCGGCGCGAATGGTGTTGTTGGCGAATCTCGAGAACAACATCGATGCCGCCCGGGCGCGCGTCAGAAGCGTGCACGAATCCGGCGCGGCGCTGGAAACGTTGCGGCGAAACGTCGAGGCCCAGTCGGGTGACCCGCGTGTCATCGATGACCCGCAAAGCCTTCTGCCGTTGACAGATAAAGCGTTTCCGGTAGAATCGCCGCGCTCCGGATTCATCTCGCAGGTCGATACGGCTGAGGTTGGCTACGCAATCGCTGAAGCCGGCGGAGGGCGCGTCCGAATCGAAGATAAGATCGATCCACGAGTTGGTCTCATCAGCGAGGTGAAGATTGGCGAGGAGGTGCGCAGCGGCGATTCCCTCGGCATAATCTTTTGTGACAACGCGAACCGCGGACAAGCAGCGGCAACGCGAATTCAGGCTGCTTATCAGATTGGCGACGAAATGCCGCAGCCTCCCGAGCTGATTAAGGAAGTGATAGACAAATGAAATTCAAAGTAGCAATTGCATTAATGGTTGTCACCCTACTCCTGATTAGCGGTGTTGCTTGCCATCGCGTCAGCTACAGCGCCGACGACCCACACAAGATTCGCGTCGGCATCGTTTTTGACATCGGCGGCAAAGACGATCGGTCGTTTAATGCGGCGGCGTGGGTTGGTGTGAAGTGCGCCGAAACCGGTCATCGGCCCGACGGCCAGCCGTGTTTAGATGAACAGGGAAATCAAAAGCAGGCTTTCGACCTCATCGTCCGTGACGTCGAACCCGGTAATCCAACGTCTATCGAACCCGCGATGCGCGCGTTCGCCGAACGTGGCTACGACCTGGTAATCGGCGTCGGTTTTGCCCAAGCGCCGATCATGGAAAAGGTCGCAAAGGACTATCCGAATATTCATTTTGCGATTATTGATGGCGTGATTTTCGAAGACGATGGTAAGACTCCCCGATCGAACGTCGCGTCGCTCGTCTTCAAAGAACACGAAGGTTCTTACCTGGTCGGCATACTTGCGGCGAAGGCCACCAAGACAAACACCCTGGGATTCATCGGCGGAATGGACATCGGCTTGATTCATCGCTTCGAGGGTGGCTACGAACAGGGCGCGAAGTCAGTCAATCCTAATATCCACGTCATTCAAAATTACGTAGGTGTCACGGACGCGGCGTGGAACAATCCGGGGAAAGGCAAAGAGATCGCGCTCGCGCAAATCGGCAAAGGTGCCGATGTGATTTTCACCGCCGCTGGTAACTCCGGGCTCGGTGCTTTCGATGCGGTCGAGCAATCCGGTCGCGATGCCAGCGGGCGCGCAACGCATTACGTGATCGGCGTAGATTCAAACCAGAATATGGTGAAACCCGGATTTGTCCTCACGAGCATGGTCAAGCGCGTCGATAACGCGGTGTACGACATCGTCAAAGATGTCGTTGATCACAAGTTCGTCGGCGGTTTCCACGTTTTTGGTTTGGACAGCGCCGGCGTTGGTTATGTTGTCGATCAATACAACAAGGACTTTGTCTCGCCGGAAGCAATCAAGGAAGCCGAAGACGCGAAGCAGAAGATTGTGAGCAAACAGATCACGGTAATTGATCGAATGAATCAGTAAGAAAAGACGTCAGTTGTCCGAGGTCAGTTGTCCGTTGTGTTAACACCCTCTGCAGAGAGCAAAGTGATAGGCGAGCAACGGAGACTACTGACTATCTATTAATGATTGAACTTCGCAACATTACCAAACATTTTGGCGACGTACTCGCCAACGACCACGTCAGCTTTAGTGTTCCGCCGGGAACGATTCACGCCATCGTCGGCGAGAACGGCGCCGGCAAATCCACGGCAATGCGCATCGCCTACGGCTTCTACACCGCCGACGGCGGCGAGATTCTGATCAATGGACAACCGCAAGAGATCCGCACGCCGCACGATGCGATCGCGCTGGGAATCGGCATGGTGCACCAGCATTTCATGCTGGTCGAGCCAATGACGGTAGCTGAAAACATTGTGCTGGGCGCGGAACCCGGTAGTGCTGCGTCGCTCGATCTCCAGAAAGCTGTGGCCGAGATCCGTAAAGTCTCCGACGAATTCAAACTCTCAGTCGATCCCAACGCAACGATCGAAAGTCTCTCAGTCGGACAACAACAACGCGTCGAATTACTAAAGGCACTTTATCGCCACGCGCAGTTGCTGATTCTTGATGAGCCGACGGCGGTGCTGACTCCCCAGGAAGTTGAAGAGTTCTTCGCCATCCTTCGGCGCATGCGCGAGCAAGGCAAAACGATCATCATCATCACGCACAAACTTTCAGAAGTGCTTGCGATTTCCGACAACGTGACCGTGATGCGCGACGGCAAAGTCGTCGGCGATCTAAAAACGAAAGACACAAACGCCGCCGCACTGGCCCGCTTGATGGTCGGCCGCGAAGTGCTCCTGCGTGTTGACAAACCGGATGCGAAACCGGGAGCACCGGTCGTGAAAGTCGATAGGCTTTCGATTAATGGTCGTGACGGC
>JBKPPE010000462.1:0-5846 GCA_046733375.1 Acidobacteriota bacterium
GTGACTGACGACGTCGCGCTGATTTCTGCCTGTCTGATCGATAAAATCAGCCGGCTCGTTCATGTCGTTCCAAATTCCTGCGATGCCGTTGTCCGTGTAGGCGCGATGCAGATCTCCCCACCACTGGCGTGCGTCAGCGCGGGTGTAATCGACAAAGACGCTGTCCCCGGGCCACACGCGGGGAATGAACAAATCGCCGTTCTTCCGACGCTGAAAATAATTGCCGGCCCCACCTTGATCGAAGACATAGTAGCGACCGTTCTGCGGCTGCAGTTCAGGGCGTGAGGAAGTCATCGGCGGCACGCCGTCCGTCGGCGGCTGATACTTCACGCCCGGATCGACGATGACAACGGTTTTGACGCCTTGTTTGAGTAGCTTGTCCGTCAGTGCTTTCGGATCGGAGAAGCGAGCCGGATCGAATGTGAAGACGCGGTAACCATTCATGTAATGAATGTCGAGATAGATCACGTCCAGCGGCAGATCACGCTCGCGATATTGCCGCACGACTTCTTCGACCATCGACGCGGGATAATAGCTGTATCGGCATTGCTGCACACCGAGGGCCCACAAAGGCGTCAGAGGCATGTGTCCCGTCAGATCGGCATAACGATTCAGAATTTTCTTGATTGACGGTCCGTAGAAAAAGTAGTAGTTCAGTTCGCCACCTTCAGCGCCAAACCAGATTCGCTCCTGAGACAATCGGCCAAAATCGAAATAGCTGCGATAGCTGTTGTCGAAAAAAATTCCGTAACCAACACCGCTGTCCAACCCGAGATAAAAGGGGATCGTCTGATAAATCGGATCGCGACCGAGCGTGTAGCCGGGCGTATCGGAATTCCAATTCACAAAGAAGCCGCGTCGTTTGTCCAGATGCGCCGCCTTCTCACCCAGACCATAGAAGTGTTCGTCAAATCCGAGTTTCTTCGCCGCGGCGACGAACTGTCCCGCGTCCGGATCGAACATGATCGAGCGCAATTCACCGCGCGGGTCGTAACTCATCGGTTGTTCGTCGCTATTGACTGTTTTGTGTGTGCGCGCATCTCGAAATTCGATTAGCAACGGTGACCGGCGTACGACCGCCTCAACTTCGGAAGTGCTAACGACAATCGCATCTGAGGTCTCGTTGACTGACCATGTGGTCTTTGGCCAACTATCTTTGGCAATTGCCCAGGAATGGTCTTTTGCGGGAATAGCCTTGGTGAACGCGGCCCGCACGCGAATCAAGTCGGGCGTAAGAACAGTTAACTGGACTTGGGAATTGTCGCGACAATTGATCGTGATACTGTTTTCGTTCCGAACAAAGCTTGCGGCAGCGCCAATCTTTTGCAACCGCGTGACGTCAATCTCCTGCGCGAAAATCCCTGCGCAGAGAATCAGATGAGAAAGCAAGAGCGTTATCAGTCGTTTCATTGAACGTTTAAGAGCGCTAGATATCGTCTTGACAGAAGGCCAATCTCGCCGCGCCCAGCAACCCGGCATCGTCTCCGCATTCGGCCGGCACGATTTTCACTTCTGACGCGGGCAACGGAAATGCATGTTCGTCCACCTGATGACGCATATGTTGCTCAAACAATTCCCACCCATTGGCCACACCACCGCCGACCACAATCATCTCGGGGTTAAGAATGTTGATTAGGTTCGCCAATCCGATCCCAAGATAGTCGCCCATGCGATGAAATACTTCGAGAGCGAGCACATCGCCTGCTTTGCCGGCGACGAAGACACTCTCTGCGGTGAGATCATCTGTCGCGTTCAGGCTGGAAGAAGGATGACGCGGCCGGCCTTCCCGGGCCATGCGGACGATCGCAGTCGCGGACGCGTAGACCTCAAGACATCCCCGACTGCCGCAACCGCACGCTACGCCGCCAAACGGTTCGACGCACGTGTGACCAATTTCAGCAGCCGAGTCGTTCACGCCATGCCACAGTTTTCGATCCAAAATGATGCCGCCGCCCACGCCGGTTCCCAACGTCACGCACACGATCGTGCGATGCTTTCGCGCCGCGCCCTGCCACATTTCACCGACTGCCGCTGCGTTCGCGTCATTTTCGAGAATCACCGGTCGCCCGAGTGCATCCTGTAGCGCCGGAGTCAGGTCGAACGAATCGAGGCAAGGCAAATTTGGAACTGTGACGATTTTGCGGGCGGCGACGTTAACGGTGCCGGGCACGACGACGGAAATCAATCCGATGGATTTACCTTCGGCTTCACTGCGTTCGTCGCAGATGCGTGCCGCTGTAATTAAAGCTGAGACAATCTCCTGCGGATCGTCGGTCTCCGGAGTTTTTTGCTTGAGACGAAAGTGAATGTGACCGTTCTCATCAATGATCGCGGCGCGCAGATGTGTGCCGCCGAGGTCGACTGCGAACACGAGACGATCATTTGTTTTGTCAGGCTTGACCATTCAATCTCGTTAAGGTTTTATGCGCCGGACGAAGATGCGATACCCCCAAGCGTCGAGGGCGACCGACGGCAATGAATTAATGCGTGCGCGCTTTGCAATTTCAGGCGCCGGCGCGTCCGGCGGCAGCGGCGGCCCGACATCGGGCGTCATGTCCTGAAACGATTGGCCGTTCGCCACTTCAACCGAACCAACGAACGGTCGATTCGAGAAGTTGATCACGACGAGAATGTCTTCCTCTGTTGTCCGCCGCGCGTACGAAACGACGCGCGCCTCATCCGCGTTGCGTAGCCATTCCAGCGAGCCGCTCCGCAACGCTGCGTGCTGTTGTCGGAGGGCGATGATTTGCTTGTAGAAGCGTGAGAACTCCGGGCGTCGTTCAGCAATTGGCCAGAAAATGGGCAGTTTTTCGAATAGTGCGGGTGCGCCGGATTCCGTTGTGTCACCCACTTCCATCCCGTTGTAAATCAAAGGAACGCCGTCGAGCGTGAACATGAGTGCTGATGCGGCTAACGCTCCCGGCTCGCCAAATCGAGCGATTGCACGCCGCTCATCGTGATTGTCTGAGAAGCGCATGTGCAACGCGCCACGCGGCCATTCGCGAAATTCTTTTTCCCACGCCGCGCGCAGCTCAGTTGCGGGCGCCCGTCCTTGCAGAACATCTGTCAGCGCGCTGTGCAAAGGCCAGGAGTAGTCGAGCTCGAAGGCTTTCACTTGCAAATCCGGCTTGTGCGCCTCGGCGAGCATGAAGATGTCGGGCTTGATCTTATCCAGTTCCGCGCGCGCATTTTCCCAAAAATCAGTGGGCACTTCGCCTGCCACGTCGCAGCGGAATCCATCGAGATCGAAATCACGAATCCAGTAGGTCAGCATTTCCGTCATGTAGCGCCGCAGCTCTGGATTCGTGTAGTCCAACGCCGCAATGTCGTACCAATCGTACGGGTAAGTGATGTTTCCCTTGGCGTCGTGCTTGTACCAATCGGGATGCTTCATGAGAACGCTGTCCCAGGCGGTGTGATTCGCGACGATGTCAATAATCACTTTCATTCGGCGCTTGTGGGCTTCCGAAATCAGCCGCTTCAAATCATCTTTTGTCCCGTAGTCGGGATTGATTGCGTAGTAATCGCGCACCGCATACGGACTACCGATTGTTCCCTTCTTCTTCTCCTGCCCAATTGGATGGATCGGCATGAGCCACAGAATCGTAACACCGAGATCTTTCAGCCGATCGAGTTGTTTCGTGACGCCATTGAAGTTGCCTTCAGGCGAGAAGGCACGGGGAAAGACTTGATAGATCACTCCATCGCGGACCCATGGACGAGAGGAACGAGCTGGAATGTTCGAGAAGTCTTTGGATTGCGCAAACGTTTCGCCACTGGTCGTCAGCATTAGCGCCATGACGAGCAGTAAACAGACTCGCTTGAAGTTTGCAGTTCCTCGATTCAAATCAGTTTAGTCCTCATCAATCAGTCCGGTGCTCGGAACGGGCTGTGCGGACTCTTGCGTCGTGAGTAATTCCCTGCTGTCGCCGGCAACGACTGCGGTTTCAGGCACGTTCTTGTCCGCGACGTCCTTGACCAGTAGCACGCTAATCGCCGCCAGCAAGAGAAACACTCCGCCCGCCATCACCACGAACATTGGCGAGCGAGGATTGTCTGGCCCAAAGATCGCGCGAATAACCGGACCGAACGCAAACGACGCGATAATCTCCGGAATCACGATAAAAAAGTTGAAGATACCCATATAGACGCCCATCCGCGCGGCGGGTATCGCGCCGGAAAGAATCGCGTAAGGCATCGCCAGAATCGAAGCCCAGGCGATGCCCACGCCCACCATCGTCAACAGCAGAATCGTCTTGTCCTGAATGACGTAGACAGAAAGCAATCCGATCGCGCCGCAAATCAAAGCAACCGCATGAACCATTTTGCGGCTGGTGGCCCGCGCCAAAGGCGGCAACAGAAACGCCACGACAAAACAAACGATCGAATAAACCGCGAAAGCATTTCCGCCCCAGGCCTGTCCATCGGTAAATCGCGGATCGTGTTCATTCGTCGCGCCGAACACGTGATACGAAGTCATCAAACCAAAGAACATCCACATGCAGAACAAACCCAGCCACGTGAAGAACTGCACCACTGCGAGTTGCTTCATCGTCACCGGCATCTCACGCAATGCATCGGCGACTTCTGAAACGATCGCACGGATGCCTTTGCGTTCCTTTCGCTTACGATTGAACTCTTCCATGTTCTCCGGCGGAAACTCTTTGGTAGTGATCACCGTCCAGAGCACGCAGATGAGAAAAGCAACCGCGCCGATCTTGAACGAGTAGTTCACACTCGCGGGAATTACTGGCGCGGCCGACGTCGCGTTCGCGGCGCGATCGTCGACATGCATGCGCCGGAAAATGTAGGGCAGAATATTCGCAAGGGTGGCGCCAATGCCGATAAAAAAGCTCTGCATCGCGAACCCGGCCGTGCGTTGATCGACGTTCAGCTTATCAGCAACGAAAGCGCGAAACGGCTCCATGCTGACATTGATGTTTGCATCCAGAATCCACAACAACCCCGCGGCCATCCAAAGCACGGAAGAATCAGGCATGAAGAAGAGCGCAATGCTTGCCAGGATTGCGCCCGTCAAAAAGTACGGGCGACGACGCCCGAGCCGATTCCATGTGCGATCGCTCATTGAGCCGATGACGGGTTGAACGAGCAGTCCAGTCACAGGTCCCGCCAACCAAAGAATCGGCACCTGCTCGGGCTTCGCGCCAAGGTACGTATAGATGCCGCTCATGTTTGCGAGCTGCAAGCCCCAGCCGAACTGAATGCCGAGAAATCCGAAACTCATGTTCCAGATTTGCCAGAAGCTCATGCGTGGTCTGTTCATGCTCGCTCCTTTATCTCGCGTAGACGTTTATGTCTTCCAACACCACATTTCGATCCAGCGACAGCGCGTAGATCAACGTGCGTGCCATGTTGGAAACGTGAACGAAACCCGGCTTCGGCTCTGCATCAGGCGCAGAATTGTCGACATCGACCAGGCCGGGACACAAGTTGAAGACGCGAATGTTCGCGCCGGTCTTGCGCACATGATCTCGCAGGCTTTCCGCGTATCCAAGCAGACCAAACTTTGAAGCACAGTACGATGGGACGTCCGCATAGCCGTGCTTTCCCGCCTGTGAAGAATCATTTACGACGTCGCCGATATCATTGTTAACCATCTGCGGCAACACTGCGCGAGTTAACTGCATAACGGCACGCAGGTTTGTTTCCAACACTTTGTCCCAACCGTCTTCGGTAATTTGATCAACGGTCTCAGGGACCGCGAGACCTGAGTTATTGATCAGGATGTCGATGGCGCCAAATTGCTTAACGACGTCTGAAACCAGCGAATCGATTTGGCCGCGATCACGAAGGTCCACTGCGCGGCCAAAGACGCGTTCGCTTCC